>CALBJS010000049.1 GCA_937892995.1 uncultured Peptococcaceae bacterium
CTTACGATTACTTTGTAAATCGTAAAGATGGGGCAATGAAGGTTGTAGTTCTTCCCCAGGGCAAATAAGTGATATCTTAAGAAGATTTCCTCTCCTAATAATATATTTCAATCGAAGAGAATCCTATCAAAGGCTACCGGCCATAGTAAATTATGGCCGGTAGTTTTTTAAATATATTTTTAGAGATATTTAGGGTGACTTATTCTAAATCATTTTGAATTAGAGCAGGAACATCGTTTATTTGCGTTTTTTCGATGAAGGTTCCAACAATTAGAGGTGTTGGACAAATCTCATCATTTGCATTTTTGGTATGCAAAGCATATTTTACATACCCCTTAACATGAATACTATCTCCTTCTTTAAGCTCCGGATATTGACAATTTACTGCAATTATTACTTCTTTTTGTATAGTATTTGGGTAAGCAAAGGCAAGAATGTAATCCGAATATACTTCTTTCGTAATATTTAAAGTTTTAGCCTGAAAGTCAACTTTAGAATAAAGAAAACTATCAGGATCAAGGCACATCTGACTAAATTCCTCTGAATTTAAGACTTTTGAATCAGCAAGAGCCGGTCCCGGCGGAAAAATTTCCAATCTGGAGGCTATGACAATAATTAACATTGATACCCAGAATATAAGTACAGGGTGTTTTTTCAATCGGTTTTCCCCCATATTAAATAACAACTACCTAATGGAGTGTCCAAAGTTTTATGCTGTTATGATACCCGGCTTTCTCCAACCCTATCCCCCCACCCAGGATTGTCGAAGAAAGCATTCTTTGGTAACTTAGTAAGGACGGGTTATCCCTAGGCAAGCTATATTAAAAAGAGACTAATATGGAGAGCTTAATCATAGTACTTACATACTTGATTAAAGAGAATCAAAATCTAATAAGAAATGGGTGGAAAATATGTGCAAACCAAAAACCAAATGGGAACTTTGCGTGGAATTTCATGGGCATGAATGTCTTGGCCTGGCTATAGGATACAGACAAGCGCTTTATGCTTTGGATGCTCTGGAAGTAACCAGAGACGGAGATGAGGATCTGGTTGCAATAGTGGAAACAGATGCCTGTGGGGTGGATGGTATTCAAGTTCTTACGGGTTGTACTATCGGGAAAGGGAATCTGATCTATAAGGATGCAGGCAAAATGGCCATGACTCTTGCCAATCGCCAAACCGGGGAAGCAATACGCATTATAAAACGGGCGGATACAATGCCGGAAGATGAACATTTTCAAGCTGTGCGTCGGAAAATAACCAGCGGCACCGCCACTAAAGAGGAGCAAGCCGAATGGACTAAAATCCAGAAAGCAAGGGTTCAAAAATTCCTCTCCCTTCCATTTGAAGAAATATTTAAAGCCGGCAAGGTGGAAATGCCGGTGATTGAAAAAGCTCGGCTCTTTCAATCAGTAGTTTGTTCCCAATGTCAGGAACCTTTTGCCGAATCGAAAGCGAGACTTGTGGATGGGAAAGTTGTCTGCTCCGATTGTCATCAGGAATATTCTCGGGGCTGGTAGGATTCTAGGTAGGATGGTAATTATGGCAATTTAGGTAGGATGGTAATCAAGGAGGAGAATAAAGTGACTCGCCAAAGGAATCATTTAATTGCTACTTGGATAATAGGGATTCTGTGTCTAGCCCTTTTACTGGTAGGCTGTACTAATCAAGCCGGGCAGCCTCAAACTTCCAAGACAGGGGAAAAATCGCTTACTTATACCATAGCTGATTCCGTAGGGGACTGGGGATTTCCTTCCCCCTGGGGGCATTACCAGAGAGGTCCCGGTTATGTTCGGCTGAGCTTAATCTTTGATACCCTGATCTGGAAGAATGCTCAAGGATTAATCCCGGCCTTAGCTTCGGAATGGGATTATGAGCAGAGTACGAAGACTTATACTTTTAAGCTCCGGGATGATGTCTATTGGCATGATGGTCAGAAGCTTACTGTTCAAGATGTGGTTTTTACCTTTGAATATCTGAAAGAGCATCCTTATCCTTGGGTTGATTTAAAGAACATAAAAAATGTTGAAACTGAGGGAGATAGGGTCAAAATAATTTTGAATACGGATTTTGCACCTTTCCTTACTAATGTGGCTGCGACTCTGCCGATCATTCCTAAGCATATTTGGGAAGGAGTTCAGGAACCTGAAAAATACACAGAACCTTTGGCAGCAGTAGGAAGCGGGCCTTTTATGTATACCGATTATAACAAGGAACATGGCACTTATTTCTTTAAAGCCAATGAAAACTATTACGGGGGCCAGGTTCTTATTCAAGAACTTAAATTTGTGAAAGTTAATCCTCAAATGGTAGCTGCGGCCTTAACAAAAGGTGAAGTGGATGCAGGGAGTATTCAACCGGAGATGGTGGAACAGCTTAAAGATAAGTATACTGTGCTTTCGGAATCAGGGTCGGCCAATGTCAAGTTGATGTTTAACCATAAAAAAGATCCTTTGGCCCGGAAAGAATTCCGTCAGGCTATAGCTTATGCTCTTGACAGGGAAGATTTAGTAGCCAAGGCCCAGAGGGGCCATGGTGTTCCGGGGAGCCCCTGGTTATATGTTGCAGATAACAAGTGGCATAGCCCCGATGCTCAACAATATGAATATAATCCCTCCAAGACTCAGGAACTGCTGACTAAGCTGGGTTATAAACTGGAAGCTGCTCAAGATGGGGAAGAGAATAGTTTTTGGGTGAAGAATGGTCAACAAGTCAAGCTGGAGTTATTATGTGAAGCTAGTCAAATTCGGATTGCTGAAGTACTTAAAGAGCAATTAGCGAAGGTAGGTTTAAATATTGAAATTAAGAGTGTTGAGAGTAAGACCCGTGATGCCCGGATTCTAGCCTGGGACTTCGATCTGGCCTTGAATTCCCACGGGGGATTAGCTAGTGATCCTAATTTGCTGAACAAATTTATCCTGGCAGATGACTTTAACAGTGCCCGATATTCAGCTAATGAACAACTTGTGAATCTTCTGAGAAGGCAGTCCCGAGCGATGGACGAAGCCGAAAGAAAAACGATTGTCCAAGAGATTCAGAAGATCTATGCTGAAGAGGTGCCGGCCTTTACACTCTACTATCCTAATTCCTACTGGGCACATAATGGGAAGATGCCTCTTTTCTATACCAATGAAGGTATCGCTATCGGTGTACCCATTCCCTTAAATAAAATGAGTTTTGTGGAAATAGAGTAAATACAAAAAAGAGGGAACCCGAGTATATGAAGCAAAGAGAAAAGTTATTTACTTATGTAGCTACCTTGCTCTTCATAATAATCCTTAATTTTTTGCTGCCCCGGCTTATGCCGGGGGATCCTTTTCTGGCTATTTACGGTGAAGAAGCCGCCCTTACCTTAAGTGCCGAGACTAAGCAGGAACTCATTGCCCAGATGTCTCTCGATAAGCCTCTCTGGATTCAATTCGGGGCCTATCTTCATTCGTTATTCAGGGGAGACCTCGGCTATTCCTATGCCCTAAATGCTCCGGTTAGCTCCGTTATCGCCGGCGTTTTGCCCTGGAGTGCCCTCTTAGTAGGAAGTGCCTTAATCCTTTCCACCCTTTTAGGCTTTGTTCTGGGGGTTGAGTCCGGGTGGCGTAAAGGCAGCAGGTCTGAGAAGCTGATTCTCTTTTCGATCATCGGCATTAGTGGACTGCCCAGTTTTTTAATAGGGGTAATTTTTTTGTTGTTTTTTGCTGCCCAGTTAGATTGGTTCCCTTTAGGAGGAGCTTTAACTCCCTATAGCGATTTTACAGGTCTTACCTTGTTACAAGATATCTTAAAACATTTATTTCTACCGGCGATGGCTCTTTCTTTGACTCAACTTTCGGAAATCCTTCTGCTGACCAGGGCCTCCATGCTTACCAATCTTTCCTCTCCTTATGTACATACTGCGGCCGCCAAAGGTCTAAAGCCCTTGGGAATCAGATACAGGCATGCCGGGCGTAATTCTCTGCTTCCGGTTAGTGCCAGATTGGGTGTATCTGTGGGGAGTGCCTTAGCAGGTAGTTTGTTTATTGAGATTGTCTTTGCTTACCCCGGAATGGGTGATCTCCTTCATCAGGCCCTCCTTAATAGAGATTATCCTTTGCTGCAGGGAATATTTCTGACAATTGCTGTGACTATTATTCTGGCTAACTTTCTGGCCGATAAAATAGCCTGGCGAATTGACCCCAGGATGAGAGAGGAGTAGGCTAAGTGCTCTATAAGTTTTGGCAAGAGGCTCTTGAATATAAGGAGACTATTATCGGGATTATCTTAGGAGTAATTTTGCTGAGTTTATTTGTAATCCTTCCTTTATTTTTTACTGCCAATCCTTATCAGACTTCCTTAAACATTTTTTCTCCGCCGAATAGTAAGTCATTGTTAGGGACTAATGATGTTGGACAGGATATCTTTAGCAGATTGATAGTGGGAGGGCAGAATTCTCTGCGGGTTGCTTTAGGAGTAGGGATTTTTTCTACTTTTTTAGCAGTAGGAATAGGAGTATGGTCCGCTTTAGCCGGAGGATTAATCGATAATCTTTTAATGCGTATGGTAGATATTCTTTTAGTTATTCCAAATATTATCATTATCATTATCATCTCAGCTTATGTCAGTCCCACTATACTTTTGGAAATAATAATCATTTCTCTTTTCACTTGGTTGGTAGGAGCCAGGGTAGTAAGGGCCCAAGTTTTGAGTATCAAAGAGAGAACGTATGTTTATGCCGCTGCCCTTTTTGGAGCCGGTCCTTTCTATTTATTCTTAAAGCATTTACTTCCGGAATTAATACCTTTGATGCTCACCCTCTTACTCCAAGGGATGAGGAGGGCGGTATTTATCGAGGCAGGCTTGGCCTTCATCGGAGTAGTTAATCCTAACGTTATTAGCTGGGGTTCGATGATCAGCCAGTCTTTAAACTATTACTATTTGGATGTCTGGAAATGGTGGTTGCTCCCTACTGCCGGAGCTTTGTCCCTAAGTCTTATTTCACTTACGCTTATCGGCTACGGCTTAGAAGAAGCCCTAATCTCAAGTTCGGAAAGGGGAAAAACAATTGCTGCAGATTCATGATTTGCATCTCAGTTTCGGAGATAAAGAAATCCTTAAAGGGATAGACTTGGAACTGAATAAAGGGGAAATCCTGGCCGTGGTGGGAGAATCCGGAGCAGGGAAGACAACCTTGGGATTAAGTCTGGGGGGCCTGATTGGACGAGAGAACCCGGCGGCAGGGAGATGCCAAAAAGGAGGGCAAGCCAAAGGCCGGATATTATTTCAAGGCCAGAATATTCTCAGTCTGCCTGAGGAGGAGTTACGTAAACTTCGTTGGAATAAGATTTCTTTTGTCTTTCAAAACGTGCCTAATGCTTTGAACCCGGTTTTGCCAATTCTGGAGCAAGTAGCTGAGCCGTACTGGGTACATGAATTAGGCACTCGCTCCCGGGCTAAAGAACGGGCTCGGAAGATGTTGGAACAAGTCCATTTTCCGCAAGCTAAGAATTTGAATTATCCTCATGAACTAAGCGGAGGGGAAATACAACGAGCCTTGATCGCTATGGCCCTCATCAACGAACCGGAACTCTTAGTTTTAGATGAACCTACAGCCTCTTTAGATCCCCTTACTCGCAGGGAGATAGCTAAGCTTCTAACCAAAGTAACTCAGAATTGTGCAGTATTGCTTATTACCCACGATCTTTCGCTGGCTTCCGTGCTTAGTACTCGAGTGGCAGTACTCTATAAGGGGAGAATTCTGGAGGAAGGTTCGACGGAGAAAGTACTTCAAACACCGCAACATCCCTATATGAGAGCACTGCTTCGCTCTTATCCCCATATGAGCACCTCGAAAGATCTTCAATCAATTAATCTAACCTTGGAAGAACCTTTACAAGGTTGTGCTTTTCGCCCCAGATGTTCCCAAGCTATCGAAGCCTGTGCCCGATCCAGCCCTCCGTTGTTGGAGTTCAATCTTTCCCTGGGAGCTAAGCTTAAAGAGAATCCGGCTGCCCAAAGGCCGTTAAATATAGCCTCTAAGGTTGCTTGTCATCGGGGAGGAATTATACCTTATCTCGTAGCCCATCGCCTTGCTAAACATTATGATCAAAATTTTGCACTTCAGGAGACCAGTTTTATTATTTTTGAAGGGGAGACCGTAGCATTAGTTGGCCAAAGCGGTTCCGGTAAATCCACCCTTGCCAAACTTATCATAGGCTTAGAAAAGGCAGATCAGGGAAAAGTATTATTGGAAGAGGAAAAAGTCCCTTTCCCCAGAGATCAAAAATTTCTCCGCAGAGTCCAGATCATTTTCCAAAACCCCTACGAGGCTGTAAATCCTAAAATGACTATTGGAGAAATTGTAGAGGAACCACTTGTTATTCAAAAAATCGGGCAGGAAAAAGACAGGCAGGATAAAGTTCTTAGGGTCTTAGAAGAAGTTGGCTTGCCGAAAAGCGATGCTTTCCTGCAGAGTTATCCGGGTACCTTAAGCGGAGGGGAGTTACAAAGACTGGTAATTGCTCGTTCCCTTATCCTGGAGCCCAAACTCTTAGTAGCCGACGAACCGACCTCAGCTCTTGATGCTTTAGTTCAAGCTAGGATTCTGAAGCTCTTGATGGAACTACAGGAAAAGAGGGGTTTAGGGATGCTGTTCATAACCCATGACATAGCTCTAGCTCGCAAAATTGCTGATCGGATTCTGGTTATTGAGAATGGCGTCATAGTGGAACAAGGACTTTCTTGGGAGATCATCACCCGTCCCAGACATCCATATACTAAGCGGTTGATCGAAGCGGCAGCGGCTATTTAAAAATTCTAGTCTGATGTTTAAAGGAATACGAATAGATTAAACGTAATATTCAAATAGATCTTCTAGCGATAAGGCTGAATCAAATTGTAATTTAAACTAAAGTTAAAGAACGAGACCTGTATCACCTAAAAAAAGATGGGGACAGGTCTTTTTTAGGTTACCGACCGATAATTCACCTAAACGTCAAAATATGTTCACAGAATTGCCATAAAACCTGTCTAGAATAGGGATGTGATTGCAGAAAAGAACGGGGGTGAGCAAAATGAGCAAATACCGGCAGGAAATAAAGATTAATATAAGTCCTTTTGATAGAGCTATTCTTTCGAGCAGGTTGTCGAGTGTCTTGCCTAAAGATAAAAATACGGGAGAAAAAGGTTACTACCAAGTAAGAAGTCTTTATTTTGATGATCTAAATGATAACGCTGTTCTTGAAAAACTAATCGGAGTGAAGGTCAGAGAGAAATATCGCCTACGAATCTACGACTCTTCCACTTCGGTTATTAGGCTGGAGAAGAAAGTTAAGAACAATAATGTCGGTTATAAAGAAAGTGCCTTACTGACTTTAAATGAATGTCAAAGCTTACTTAAGCAAGAGTTTTATTTTCTAAAGAATAGATCGGAAATGGTATGCAGACAGCTTTATGTCAAAATGAAGACAGGATTGTTTACGCCGAAAGTCATAGTGCAATATAATCGAGAAGCTTATTTTTGGGAACCGGGCAGGATTCGGATAACTATCGACAGTGATCTGCAGACCGGACTTACTTCTACGGATTTTTTGAATCCCAAGGTACCTCTGACCAGAGCAGCAGAAAATCAGACAATTCTAGAAATTAAATATAACAGCTATTTACCCAGCCATATTGCTAATCTTATCCGGCTGGATAGCCGCCAGAGGAAAGCGATTTCCAAGTATGTATTGTGTCGAAGGTTCGCTTAAACTATCTGTCTGGACAATTAAATTTGGTAAAGACAAGAAGCCACAAAGACACGAAAAATTAGACTAATAATAAAGTAAAAGCTTCTTAATTAGTTAGAAAAACTTAGATAGGAAAGCAAAAAGATTAAAACTAAAAAACGAACAAAAGTAAAAATAATTAAGAAATAGATTAATAGAAATATTGCGGAGGGCTTTTAAAAATGAATAATGCCGGTAATACCTTTAATTTCTCGGATATTTTTAAGAATAATTTTTTGGAGAAGGCCGTAACAGATTTTTCTCTGGTTGATGTGGCCTTGACACTCTTTATCTCTTTCCTTATCGGAGTTTTTATTTACGCCGTCTACCAGAAAACCTTCAATGGGGTAATGTATTCCAAGAATTTCAATATCTCCCTAGTCGGAATGTCCATGATCACGACCTTGATTATTATGGGGGTAACTTCGAATATTGTTCTTTCCTTAGGGATGGTCGGTGCTTTGAGTATCGTTAGATTTCGGACAGCGATCAAAGATCCTATTGATATAGTTTATCTTTTTTGGGCCATAGCCGCGGGGATTGTGACCGGTGCAGGCCAATATTTGCTGGCTATTCTTGGTTCTATAGTAGTTGGCTTAATGCTGATTGTTTTCACCAGAAAAAGCATCAGGGAAATACCTTATATGGTCGTTGTCAGCTGTAACAATGAAACAGCTGAAAAAACCTTACTTAGGGTATTGCAAGAATATGTAAAGAAAATGAACATCAAGTCTAAAGCTGTTCGCGGCGGACAAGAAATTGAGCTAACCATTGAAGTTCGCTTAAAAAACGAAAGCACTGCTTTTGTCAATGAGCTTTCGAGATTAGAAGGGATAAATGATGTTGTTCTGGTAAGTTATAATGGTGAGCTTGCAGTTTGAAGCGGTATCTTAATGCCGAAAAGAAGGAGCCTGGGACTAAACGGCCTTGGTTTGTGTGCAACGCAGTAT
>CALBJS010000050.1 GCA_937892995.1 uncultured Peptococcaceae bacterium
ACTTAAGGTCCTTTACTTTGACCCTAGCTCTTTGATATTTTAACTGTTCGGCCAGAGCTTGTTTGGAACCGGATTCATTGCCGACTTGATTCTTGGCATTATCTTGGATAAGTTTCTTAAGTTGGGTTATATCCATATAAGCGGCATAATCGCTATCTATCTGCCCCTCCCTTAAGATGCCCACTCCCTTGACTTTAAACAACTTCGGTGGTTTTTGAGAGGCATTCTGTTCATAGGGCGATCTTCTCATCCCGTAGCTCAGATCAAAAGTCAGGGAGAGCTTGTCTTTGAGCACATTGACTTTAGGTTTTTGCCCTTCCTGAGGAGGAGACATATAGCGCCAGGGGTCTCGGACTTTTCCATCAAAGAAATTGTAAATAGTCTGACTTCCAAAGACAATATTGGTTTCATCGCCCTTCTGCAGTAGGCGACCTTCTTTTGCTTCCAGCCCAAAATCCTGCATAACTTCAGGATAAATGCCCCTTAAGGGCATGTCGGTAAGATATCTTCCGGACACTATTCGGATATAACTTTCCATTTCCGGTGTTACCGCTTGAACCCCCTCGAGTTGACTAAATTGAGCGATCGTCTTGTCATCCAGGGTAATAGTTTTTCCTCCTCTTCCGCCGCCCATACTAGGCATCCCTCCATCATAGAAGGGCATGACTTCTATCACGGTCATACTTCCCATACTGGAGATTTGTTCCTGGAAGGAATGTTTCATTCCAAAACCCAGAGACATCATAGTAACAATTGCTGCTGTGCCGATGATGACCCCTAAAATCGTCAGGAAGGTCCTGGTTTTTCTCCTAAATAAGTTTTTTAAGCCCATTTCAATTAAGTCGATCTTATTCATCCAAGGTATAGCCTTTCTTTTTATTAATAAGCTTTTTAAATAAACCTTTTTTATAAGTAATAAAGCCTATGATTGCTGTGATAAGCACGGCTAAGCCTACCCAGAGAATAGTTTTAGATAGGCCGTTTTGGGGACCCAGGCCTTCAGGTTCAAACCCCGGAGGCATTTCCGGCATGGGCATTTCGATGACATTCAAGGTAAAGTCCTTTCTGATTTCCAGATGTTCGCCGGAAGGCTCATCATAGGAGATGATTATGGCCCCCTCTTGCATACCGGGAGTATTCGGTATTATAGTGCCCTCATAGAAATCGCTGGCACCGATCTCAAAATTACCTACAAAATAATTGCCATTCTGGATATCAAAATCCCCTTCAAGTTTGATCATTAAATTACTTAGCTTGGCCTTACCCATATTATAAAAATCCATAGAGGCTGGGAGAGGTTGGCCTAGATAAGCCTCAGGAGGGAACTGAATATCACTGGTTTCAAGCTTAATTTGCTGGTTAACAGGCACTCCTATTAATTCGGTCGCCTTGTGTTCGGTGCCATTTTCTTCTTCATACTCAAAGTTTGCCGTTAGGGTATAGGTTTTTGGGGTAGCATCAGGTATAGTGAAAAATTCAAGGGTCTTCCGATAAACCCCCTTAGGGGGTATATAATCGATAAAAAAGGTATTACTGCTTTTCACAGGGGTAAAGACACTTCCGCTTGTGTTACTCTCGTTTTCCGGTACGGTAAAAAATATTTTGATATTACTGATGGCCTTATCTTTGCTTGTGTTTAGAAACGAAAGGTTTAAGGTAAAGTTTTCCCCCGCTTTGACGATTGAGGGATTGCAATAATATTCATTAAGGATGATTTTAGGAACAGAATTGCCACCCTCCCCGTATTCCACAGGAACAAAGAATTGGTGTTCACCTGAATATTCTTGACCACCTTGATCCTTGTATTCAATCCTGGCTGTAAGTCCATAGTTCCCTTTGCCGATTTTGTTTGAAGGTAATAGGGCATAATGAATAAGAGTCTCACTGTTACCATCAATACTTTCTACACTTTTGAGATTGGTATCTTTATATAAGCCAAGCCCGTCATCTTTTAAACCCTGGAGAGTGATTTTAACATCTTTGGCGGTTAGATTTCCGAGATTGACAATCTTGAGCTTGGTATCCATAATCTTTTTAGAGGGCTCTTGGTCGGTATATTGAAACTGTACATCTCCTATACTTAAGCGGGGAGAAGTATTGGTATTGATAACCTTTATGTAGATTGATTCTGAGAGAGGGGAATTGCTTCCTCCGAAATAATCGTCGTAATCGTTATAATATTTAAAATCAAACTTGATTTGATATACTTTTTCCTGGGCAGAGGGGGAGATCATAAAATAATAGCGAATTGTTCGGGCTTTATTCGGGCTTAGATCATTAATGGTTTGAACCGCATTGCTCCCATCCAGGGTGAAAGGAGAGTCATCGCTTAAGTCGGGTGTTATGCGAATATTTCTTGCCGTATAGGAACCGGTATTTTTGATGCTCAGGGAGATACCGATACTGCTTCCTGCCGACCCTGAAGGCATGGTGCTGTTCATAATATTCAAGATGGGTACGTATTTAGAAGTGTCATCCGGAGTGTCAGGGACTGAAGGACTAGCGGAAGCAGTTTTAATTTTTATTGATTTTCCTCCTACGCTTAGGATTTTTCCATCTCTATCCGTAACCTGAAGAGGGATAGTTGTTCTTGAACCGCCATCATATTTTAGAGTGAATGTAACAGAACCGGTCAAGGCACCCGTTGTCCAGGTTATATCTTGAATTTGGGCATTGCTGTCCGGAACATAAAAGCTACAATCCTTGACCGTTGCTTTGGCACCGTCTAAGAGTTCTAAGGATGGGTCGGTATTATTTTTCAGTAAAACAGTTAGGGTTAAAGATTCGTCCTTCTCGACGGGTCCTTGAGAACTGGTGTAATAGTTTGTGATCTCGACCTCTGGGTCTGCAGCCTTTAGGAGGGGAGACGATATAGTCATGTGCATAAACACGGATAGCAATACTATAAAAATTATTGATTTTAGCTTACCTCGTTTACTTCGCATATTTTGCTTATTTTGCCTTGTAGCTTTCCTCATTTAATCAATCCTCCTTAAGTCTATCCTTGATTTCTATTTTTTCAATCGTGCCATCACGGATATAAATAATTTTATCTACAAATCCGGCGATTTCCGTTTCATGGGTGACGAGAACAAGGGTCTGGTTATTAGTTTTGGCGATGGTTGTAATCAGTCTCATAATTTCCTGGGTTGTTCGAGTATCAAGATTGCCTGTAGGCTCATCCGCAAAGACGACCGGAGGATTTCCAATGAAAGCCCTGGCGATGCCCACTCGTTGTTGCTGTCCGCCACTCATCTGTGACGGCTTATGGTTTAGCCGATCACCAAGCCCTACCGACTTTAACATGAGGGCAGCTTTTTTTTGTCTGATAGGTTTAGGAATTCCCTTGAACATCAGAGGCATTTCCACATTTTCTAAGGCCGTAAGGGTAGGGAAAAGATTATAGGCTTGAAACACAAAACCAATATTTTTCTGTCTGAATTCAGCTAACTTTTTTTCGCTCATCCTTTGGACTTGTTGGCCATTTACGATGATTTGTCCTTTTGTCGGTTTTTCCAAGCCCGCCATCACGTTTAGGAGGGTTGACTTTCCCGAACCGGAAGTACCTAAAAGACAACAAAAATCTCCTTTTTCTATGGAAAGGTTGATATTATTCAAGGCCATGACTTTTTCACTGCCCATTTCATATACTTTGCTTACCTCATGAAGCTCCACAATATTTTCCAACCTTTTTAGCCTCCTTTCCAGAAACATGATACCATTAATATGAAAAAAATAGATTAAAAAAAACTCCGCTAGTAAAATAATATTTTGCTTTTGACAGAAGTTTTGGAGGAAATAAAGTGATGTTTAGAGAATAAGCATGGAGAGCAATGTTACGACAGGCGTTTGTTCCGTCGAAAAAAATAACTAGCATACAAAGTTGACTTTAAAGGTGTTAAAATAGGACAATGGTAAAATAAACTTCGATGTCTAATTTGATCTGGGTGATTGCTGATAAATATCGGAAGTTAAGGAAAAAGTAATCTAAAGTAATGTAATGAAGATAGGGTAAGAAACTTCTGGAGGTGGGAATAAAAATGCTAAATATGATTAATGTTGATGTCACCCTTGAGGGGGACGAAGGTCAAGTAGAGGTATTAAAAGAAATTAATTTGACCCTGGAAGAGAAAAAGATTTATGTGATGACCGGCCCCAATGGTGGTGGAAAATCTTCCATAGCTAAGACAATCATGGGGATTTACCAGCCAAGCGGCGGACAAATTCTTTTGGATGGGATGGACATTACCAATAAGGGAATTACGGAACGGGCTCGTTTGGGTATTGGTTATGCTTTCCAAATGCCCCCTCGTTTCAAAGGAATGAAAGTGCGGGACATGCTCACCCTAGCTTCTGGTTCCGCTAACCTGGCCAACCAGTGTGACCTTCTTTACGATGTTGGTTTATGCTCTCAGGATTATTTGGATAGGGAGATCAATGCCAGCTTTTCCGGTGGAGAATTAAAAAGGATTGAAATTGCCAGCATCCTAGCTCGTAATTTGAAAGTTGCGGTATTTGATGAACCTGAGGCGGGGATTGATCTCTGGAGTTTCCAAAAGTTGACGGAAACCTTTGAAAACCTGAATGCCAAACACAATACTACGATTGTGATCATTTCTCATCAGGAACGGATTCTTAGACTGGCTGATCAAGTTATTGTAGTAGCCAATGGAATGATCGACGAAATAACCGGTAAGGAAGAAATCCTCAGTGAGATCGAACGTCTCGATTCGGAATGCCGGTGTCGCCAAGACTGTATCAAAGGAGGGCCAGAAAATGCTGAGTGCAATTGATAAAAGACTGCTGGAAGAAGTCGCCGATTTGCATGAAATACCCCATGGAGCGTTCAATATTCGGAAAAATGGACAGGGAGTCAGCCGAAATACTACTGCCAATATTGATATTGTGACTAAAAAGGACAAGCCGGGGATCGATATTATAGTCAAACCGGGTACTAAGGGTGAAAGTGTGCATATTCCCGTGATCCTTTCCGAAGGTTTGGAAGATATGGTTTATAATACTTTTGAAATCGGAGCAGGTGCTGATGTGTTCATCGTGGCCGGCTGTGGAATACATAACCCAAGTGGTGAAAAAGCTCAACACGATGGGATTCATGAATTCTTCGTTCGCAAGGATGCCCGGATGAAGTACGTAGAAAAACACTATGGCGAAGGAGATGGCAGTGGGGAACGGGTTCTAAACCCCAAAACTATTATCGAAGTGGAAGCAGGCGGTGTGGCGGAACTAGAAATGATCCAGATTAAAGGTGTCGACAGAACTAAGCGGGATACGGAAGTACGTTTGCATAAGAATGCTCGCTTAATTGTAACGGAAAGATTACTTACCTATTTAGACCAGACAGCGGAGTCCAATATAACCGTGGAAATGGTCGGTGAGGATTCCACCGCCCAGGTCATTTCTCGCTCTGTGGCACAGAACGATTCTCAACAGCTTTTTCATTTAAATATGCGGGGTTATGCTAAATGTCGTGGCCATATTCAGTGTGATTCGATTATTATGCATCAGGCTCAGGTATCGTCCATCCCTGAGATTACAGCTTATCACGCTGATGCGGAACTGATTCACGAAGCGGCCATCGGTAGAATTGCTTCTGAACAGTTGATTAAACTGATGTCTTTAGGACTGACGGAGCAAGAAGCGGAGGACACTATTTTACAGGGCTTTTTGAAATAAATCATACGTGATAATTTATTTTTCCTTAAATTTTGTCAACTCCCTAAGCTACTTGGTAGAGAAAAAACCTGAATGCCTCAATATATTGGAGGCATTCTTTTTGAGTAGCACGGCTATCTGCGTTCATAAGTTCTTAGCATAGAATATTACACGAAAAGCAACCGCGTAAAATTTTAGAAACCGGTACCAAAAAGAATTAGATTTAAGTGAAAGAGGGATATTATTTGTATAGCCATAGGCGAAAAAAAGCATATATGGGCTGCGACTTTAGGACAGTCCTAATCTGGGCAGCCGAAAAATAATAAACTAGCTGTTATTTCTTGTCCGGACGAGAAACCTAAGGACAGATCGTCCATCTATACTTTCTCTCAAGAGCACTTACGGGTTCTAAGGAAGTTCTATTCTAGGAGAAAAATATTTTCTTATCAGGGTTTTTCGGGAGTTTACGGGGTTTTCCGGGTGATTTTATTTACTTTTTTAGAATGGCTGGTATACTATTATATTGGTCTGTAAAAATTTGATGTGACAGATAATTGAAATCTGTCCATACGGACAGAGGGAGGATGCACGATGACAAGGACAGTAGGTACGACAGTGAGGGGGATCCGAGCTCCTATTGTGAAAGAGGGAGATGATCTGGTCAATGTTGTGGTTGAGTCTGTTCTAAAATCTGTAAAAGCCGAGGGATATGCTTTGAGAGACAGGGATGTCATCGGAATTACGGAGTCTTTCGTAGCCAGAACCCAGGGGAATTACGTGTCGGTCGACGATATTACCCAAGATATCAAGCAGAAGTTCGAAGGGGATATTGCGGTTGTTTTTCCTATCCTGAGCAGAAATAGATTTTCTCTCATCTTAAAAGGGATCGCCTTAAGCGGTAAGAAGATCTTTCTTTTCCTAAATTACCCTTCCGATGAGATGGGAAATTGTCTCATGGATATTGATGATATGGATGAAATCGGACTAAATCCGCATACTGAAGTATTGGATGAAGAGAAATATCGGGAACTTTTTGGACAGCAAGTACTTCACCCTTTTACGGGAATTGACTATGTCCGCATGTATAAAGAGCTTGCCATCAATGATAATATTAAAATCTTTCTGGCCAATGATTCCCGGGAGGCCTTAAAGTATACGAAAGAAATTCTGGTAGCTAATGTTCACGAGCGTCTGAGGACGAAAAAAAATCTTTTAAGAGCTGGTGCTGAAAAGGTTTATTGTCTGGATGATATTCTAAACGAGTCGGTAAATGGCAGTGGTTACCATCCGCAATACGGCTTATTAGGTTCTAACAAAGCGACTGAAAACAAATTGAAGCTTTTCCCTAAAGACTGTAAGGCCATTGTCAATGAAATCCAAAAGATCATTCGAGAGAAGACCGGGAAACAGATTGAAGTGATGGTCTACGGGGATGGGGCTTTCAAAGACCCCCAGGGTAGGATCTGGGAATTAGCAGATCCGGTAGTTTCTCCGGGCTATACGGAAGGACTTGAAGGTACCCCTAACGAGATCAAGCTTAAATATATAGCCGATAACGAACTATCTAGCTTATCTGGCCTTGAACAAACAGAGGCAATGAAGAAAAAAATCCTGGCTAAGGGAAATAATCTGGTCGGGAAGGCTGAAGCACTAGGTACAACCCCAAGGCAGTTGACGGACTTGCTAGGTAGCCTGTGTGACCTCACCAGTGGCAGTGGGGATAAAGGAACTCCTATTATCCTAATCCAAGGATATTTCGATAATTATGCGACGGAATAGTACTGGCCCAAACTCCATAGGAGTCAACAAAATTGTTTATAGAATAAAAAGAGTAAGTGTCTTTCCTTTCTAAGAAAGGGCATCTACTCTTTTTTTTAGATTGGTTTGATTCACTAGCTAACAAGAAATTCATATCCTTAATAATCAAAAATAGTTAATCATTCGTAATTTTGTGCATTTTTCTTCCCTTGCGGAAGAGTGATACTGAGTTGTACAGAATATCTTCATTTTCACCGTTCGCTTGCCTTGTTTCTTCGTTATTATCCTTTAATATTTCAAGGACTTCATTCGTATTGTGACATTCCTGAAGTCCGCCTGTTCTCAGCATCATCCGGGCAGTGCCGGAGGATAAGGAATTTAGCTCTAAGGGGTAGTTCAGAGAAGTGGCAACTGGGATTAGTCCTGAGATGCTGACTCTCCCATTGTCGATGGTTGGCTCATCATAGGAACCATGCATTTTGATAATATCTGCTAAGATTCTCCCTGCTAGTTCCTGACCGGCAATAATATTTACAGCATTGAGCGGCTCAAGTAGGGTACACCGATTGTTTTCCAACGCTTGCTGAATTGCCCGGATTGTAGCTATTCGGAAATCTCCCCCGTGGGTGTGTTCGAGATGATGTTTACCGGCAATCAGTCTTACCAATACATCTTTTAGCGGTCTTCCTACAAGTGAACCATGTTGAAGTGCTTCCGGAACTGCTTTACGGATCGCGTTCTGATACTGGAGCGGTAAATCGTCCGTACTAACTGTGGAAACAAATTCTATTCCTTGCCCTCTTGTCCGGGGAGAAATCTCTATTTCAACTTCTGCATAATGCTTCTTTGGCTCGTAATGACAAAAACCCCTACAGACCTCAGTTATAGCTTCATAGTATTGGACCTCGGGCTCCGATATATCTACATCTAGACCAAAACGACTCTTCAGAAGCTCATTAAGGACTTCAATCTGGACTTTCCCCATCACGGTCAGTCGAAGCTCTTCTTTGCCGGCACTATTTTCCCTTGCACAGGAAACAGCCTTTACACACCTATATC
>CALBJS010000051.1 GCA_937892995.1 uncultured Peptococcaceae bacterium
TGATCTGAGGCCTTTCGATCCCAAGGAATTTGCTACGGCTTTATTCTCCAGATCTTAGGGAGGAATAGTATTGGATTTTGCTCTGATAGGTGGTACGGGGGTCGAAAACCTTACCCTGAATAGAAGAACTGCCAGAACAGTTGATACTCCCTATGGTTCTGTGGCGATAGAAACCGGAAAATTAGGGAATACCGATCTGGTTTTTTTAAAAAGACATGGAGATAAACACACTGTTCCACCTCATCTTATAAACTATAGAGGAAATATCTGGGCCTTAAAACAGATGGGAGTGAAGAAGATTCTAGCGACGGGGGCGGTAGGTTCAATATCCACTGATTTTCGGATTGGGGATATCGTTCTAGTAGATCAATTTCTTGATTTTACTAAGAACCGCCCACTGACATTTTTTGATGGGGGAGAGTTGGGGGTCCTGCATGTTGATGTTACCGAACCATATTGTCCGGTTCTACGACAGAAGATAGTCTTAAGTGCAGAAACTCTAGGTTTGAATATCAAAAATGGCGGTGTTTATGTATGTACTGAAGGCCCACGTTTTGAAACGCCAGCGGAAATAAGGATGTATAGCATGATGGGTGGGCACTTGGTAGGAATGACTGGAATACCGGAGGTTGTCCTAGCCAGGGAGTTAGGAATGTGTTATACCACTATTGCTCTAGTAACGAACGAAGCTGCTGGAATTTCCAAGAAACCGTTGACACATGGCGAAGTAATAGCTACTATGAACATGTTAGGGGAGAATGTAGCAAAGTTAGTAGAAAATACCTCGAGAACCTTGGACAGGGAACAAATCTGTTACTGCCCGACCAGCAATAAGGAAGCAGGCTTGTTTTAGAAAGGCGGAAGTAAAGTGAAAGCGCTTCAATGGCAAGGAGATTACCTCCTTATACTCAATCAAACTCGGTTACCATTTGAGGAAGAATATCGTCAAGCTAAATCTTATCTGGAGGTTGCCGAAGCTATTAAAAATATGGAAGTTCGTGGGGCTCCGGCAATAGGTGCGGCTGCGGCTTACGGCTTTGTTTTGGGTGCTTTTAATTATGAAGGTGATCAAGAAGGACTCCTAGAACACATGACTGAGGTACGGACTACGTTAGAAGCTACACGGCCCACAGCTGTTAATCTTTTTTGGGCTCTGAGGAAAATGGAAGATAAGCTCAGGGAGCATAAGAACCAAGATTTGGAGAAAATAAGGGAAGCTCTTGTCGCTGAGGCTAACGCAATTGCCGAAGATGATCGGAGGATGAATAGGCTTATCGGGGAACATGGTAATAGGATTGTTCCTAAGAAGGCTAAAATCCTTACCCATTGTAATACTGGTAATTTAGCTACAGTAGAATATGGGACAGCACTCGGAATAATGCGGGCTGCACATGAAGCGAATAAGGAAATTCATGTCTATGTAGATGAGACCAGACCATTTTTCCAAGGAGCACGGCTCACTACATGGGAACTTATGCAGGAAAAAATCCCGCATACTCTGATTACCGACAGTACGGCAGGATATTTAATGCAGCAGGGTAAGGTGGATATCGTGATAGTCGGAGCGGATAGGATTGCGGCCAATGGTGACACTGCCAATAAGATCGGAACTTATTCCTTAGCTGTTCTAGCCTTTGTCCATGAGATCCCCTTTTATGTAGCTGCACCAACAACAACTATTGATTTAAAGATCTCCAGTGGAGAAGAAATACCGGTAGAAGAAAGAGAAGGAAAAGAAGTCAGGATGTTCATGGGAGTAAGAATCGTGCCAGAGGAGATTAAGGTTTATAATCCTGCGTTTGATATTACACCTTCTAAATATATTTCAGGCATCATCACCGAGAAAGGTATTATATCGTCCCCATATTCAGTAAATCTGCTTAAGATGCTGGTAAAATAATAATGTATATTTATCCTCCGTTTTGGGGTTTGCCCTATATTTTACGGAGAATAGCCTTGCACATAGTCATCAATAGCATCGGCGACGATCTTAGATAATCTGACTGCTTCAACCACAGTTTTGGCACTGGTTACAATAATATCCCTTGGGCCTTGACTTATTGCTATGATGATAGAATCTGTTGCAAACAAATTTGTTGTGTTTTCAACCAGTTCTATAGGCATTTTATAGTACTCGAACTTAACACCATCTATTTTGGTATATTCCACTTCGGCCTTATCTCCCCTTATATCAGCTTCACCAGATCGATACATAATAAAGACTTCTCTAGTACCATTCCTTATTGCGGTACGGGCCACTTCCATAGCTACGTTACCTGCTCCTATCACTCAGAGTGTATTACCTAACTTAAGCAGATGGATTCTTCAGATAATCGATTGCATAATGGACATGTCCTAGACTTTCGCCTTTTATGTTTAAAGCTCTTGGTTTCCATACTCCTGTACCAATAAAAACAGCTTTGTAACCATCCTGAAATAGGGTGTCAATAGTGATTACTTGTCCAACGAAAGTATTGGGCCTTATTTTGATACCCATCTCAAGGAGTTTTTTCTTATATTTTTTTGGTTATTATTAAAAAGAAGTTCCCCAGCGTTTTGGATCTCTCCTTTGGGAAACAAATTGATTACTTGATTGGGTTTTTACACAGTCATATAACAACAAATACTTTATGTTAATTTTTGTGTTATAGATTATTGCTAATGTATGGTCTTTTGGCTTGAGTAATGTTTCCCAATAAAATCATAGAAAATTAATGAAAAAAACATCAGGGTGAAGATAATAAATGCGAAATATTGTTCTTATTTCTAGCGGAAAGAAGGGTATTTATCATGACCAAATATTTAATCAGAGCTATGGTCTTGCCCATGACCGGGCCTGACGACTTCTATGAGAACGGGGAAATCGCCGTCGTTGGAGATAGTATCGTTTTTGTGGGGGAAAGGGGTTCTGCTCCACCGGATTTCGTACCTGACCGGATATTTGACCTAAAAAATGATGTGGTAATGCCCGGACTTATCAATACCCATACCCATGCGGCCATGACGATGCTCCGTGGCTATGCGGATGATATGCCCCTCATGCCTTGGCTTGAAGAAAAAGTCTGGCCTTTCGAAGCTAGGATGAACTCCGAAGATATGTACTGGGGAAGTGCTTTAGCACTTTGTGAGATGATCCGGTCAGGAACCACTACCATGGTTGACATGTACATAAAGGAGGAGGAAACTGCCAGGGCTGTACTAGAAACAGGAACAAGGGCTCTGCTTTCGCGTGGAATGACCGGATTGGACAGGAAAGCGGCCAGTGTAGCCTTGCAGGAGAATATTGAATTATTTAATAATTATCATGATGCCGGTCAGGGACGCCTTAAGGTCCTACTAGGCCCCCATGCTCCCTATACTTGTCCGGGAGAATTTCTGCAGACTGTCAAACAGGAAGCCGACAGATTAGGTGCCGGCATCCATATTCATGTAGCCGAGACCAAAGCAGAATTAGCGACTATCAAAGAAAGATATGGAACTACCCCTTTAAGATGGTTAGAGGATCAGGGTCTTTTTGGTGGTCATCTTATCGCTGCTCATTGTGTTTATCTAGATGAAGGGGAACTAGATATTTTAAAACAGTATAAAATAGGGGTGGCCCATAATGCAGAGAGCAATATGAAGCTTAACAGCGGAACAGCACTTATTCCCAGGATGTTGGAAAAGGGAATTTCAGTAGGGCTCGGGACAGATGGTGCTTCCAGTAATAATGACCTGGATATGTTTGGGGAAATGCGTTCCGCTTCTTTTCAGCAAAAGCTCGTAGGTTCACCTGAAGACCTTAAAGCCTATGAAGTGTTGGACATGGCTACTAATGGTGGAGCTAGGGTTACAGGGCTTAAGAAGTTAGGCAGATTAGCTCCAGGATATAAAGCAGATTTGATATCCATAGATTTCGAGCAACCACATTTTTATCCAAGATTCTCTATTCCTTCCCATCTGGTATATTGTGCCCGGGGAGGAGATGTCCGAACGGTGATGGTTGATGGTAAAATAATTATGGAAGACCGTAGACTTTTGACTCTTGATGAAAGAAGGATTTGTTTGGAAGTGGAGAAAAGGGCTAAAAGAATTGCTTTTAAAGTGTTCAATGAAAATTGAGAACACTTTAAAATTCCTTGACAAATAGTAATTTTAAGTCTAAAATAACAAAGCGTAAAGCAAAAATACTTTACAGTGAGGCCGGAAAAATAGAGATGATACAAATTGCCGAGACGGCACTATTGTTTGACTTTTATGGCCCTTTACTTACGGTTAAGCAGGCCAAAATATGGGATCTATATTATCAGCAGGATTATTCCCTTTCAGAAATTGCTGAACAAGAGGGGATAAGCCGCCAAGCAGTACATGACTTACTGAAACGAACAGAGAAGATTCTGGAAAGCTATGAACAGAAGCTAGAACTTATTTCTCGTTTTCTTAAAGAAAAAGAAAAGTTGACGAGTATTGAATCTTTACTAGATGGGATAACAAAAAAAGACTTTATATCAGATTTTGCTTGGCAACGTCATCAGGATATTAATGCCAAGATCAGGGAGATCATAGCGGATACTCTCGGAGATTAGGTGAGTTCGTTCTAAAGGGCAGTCAAACTGTTAAGACAGGAATTTAATGAGGAAAGAAGGAACGTCAGGATGGCAATGTTTGAAGGTTTAAGTGAAAAACTCCAGGCTACTTTCAAACGCCTCAGGGGAAAAGGAAAATTAACTGAGGCCGATGTTAGTGATGCCATGCGTGAAGTTCGGGTAGCCCTCTTGGAAGCCGATGTTAACTTTAAAGTTGTAAAAGAACTGATAACGCGTATCAAGGAAAGGGCTGTAGGCCAGGAAGTATTAGAATCCCTTACCCCCGGTCAACAGGTCATTAAGATAGTCCATGAAGAAATAATCAGTCTCATGGGAGGAACCGAAAGTAAAATTCAGGTATCCTCTAAACCACCTACGATCATTATGCTGGTAGGTTTGCAGGGTGCCGGGAAGACAACTCATGGAGCCAAATTAGCTCACTTATTAAAAAAGCAAGGAAAACATCCTTTAATGGTAGCTTGTGATATCTATCGTCCGGCAGCTATTAAACAGCTGGAAGTTCTGGGAGAACAGGTTAAAGTGCCGGTGTTCTCCCTAGGTCAAGTATCCCCTGTGAAGATTGCCGGCGAAAGTTTAGAATTTGCCAGGAAGAATGGTAATGATGTTGTCATTATCGATACAGCCGGACGTCTTCATGTCAATGAAGAACTAATGGATGAACTGTCGAATATCAAACAAAAAGTGAGCCCCCATGAGATCCTGTTGGTGGTCGATGCCATGACAGGACAGGATGCAGTTAATGTGGCTGAGGCTTTTAATAATCAACTGGGGCTTGACGGAGTGATCTTATCTAAGTTAGACGGAGATACCCGCGGCGGTGCTGCTCTGTCAGTTAAAGCAGTTACCGGCTGTCCGATCAAGTTTGCGGGTATAGGAGAAAAGATAGATGCCCTGGAAGTTTTCCACCCTGATAGGATGGCATCTAGAATCTTAGGTATGGGCGATGTCCTGACCCTTATCGAGAGAGCACAACAGAACTTTGACGAGAAAAAAGCCCGGGAAATGCAAGAAAAAATTCGCAAACAGGAGTTAACTCTGGAGGACTTCCTTGATCAGATTAAACAACTTAAAAGTATGGGGCCTCTTTCTTCGATAATGGAGATGATCCCAGGGATGGGTAAGCAGCTTAAGGATGTCCAAATTGATGAAAATGAGTTTAAAAAAGCTGAAGCAATAATCTATTCAATGACAGTTGAAGAAAGAAGGAAGCCGATTTTAATTAAAGATTCTCGCAAAAAGCGAATAGCGAAGGGTAGCGGGACTACTGTACAAGATGTCGGTAAGCTTCTCAAGCAATACGAACAGACCAAGAAGATGATGAAACAGCTCTCCGGACTTCCCGGAATGGGAGGAACAGGAGGTAAAGGCGGCATCAAAAAAGGGAAAAAAGGGAAAAAGGGAAGAAAAGGTGGACAGGGAAAAAAACCTTTTACGAAGTTCCCTTTTCCTTTCTAGAAGATAGTATTGTAACCTAGATTCTCCAGTTTTGAATGTTACCTCAATATATTTCTAACTTTTTAGGATATGTTTTTAGGATAAATTTTAGGCCTTGTTAAGGAGGTGAATTCATGGCAACAACAATTCGTCTGCGCCGCATGGGTGCGAAAAAGAATCCCTTCTATCGTCTTGTAGTTTGCGATACGGCCTCTCGCCGTGACGGAAGGGCTATTGAGGAGATTGGTTATTACGATCCTACTAAGAATCCTCATGATCTTAAAATCAACGAGATTAAAGCATTAGAATGGCTTACTAAAGGAGCTCAGCCTTCTGATACAGCGAAATCCTTGCTCAGTCAAGCCGGGATTATGGAAAAATTTCATAAATCCAAGTAAGCGTGGGGGGTGACTCCTGTGAAAGAAGTTGTTGAAATACTGGCCAAAGCATTAGTCGATAATCCTGATCAGGTAATTGTTGACCAGAATGCCACAGAGAGGACTGTTCATCTCCAATTGACGGTTGCTCCCGAGGATATGGGTAAAGTTATAGGTAAACAAGGTAAGATTGCCAACGCAATTCGTACAATTGTCAAAGCTGCTGCCGTTAAAGATGGACGCAGGATTATTGTTGACATCGACCAGTAAGGTTGGAAAGGGCTTAGGCCCTTTTTGACGTTTTAGGATTTTTTAGGATAATATTTGAAGGAAGAATATCGGGAAAGGTTGTTACTCAGTGGAGAGCATAATAATTGGGGAGGTTCTTAAACCTCAGGGAATCAAGGGTGAATTCAAAGTATATCCGATGACCGATAATGTGGAGAGATTTAAGAAACTGAAAAAAATAATATTGTCCGATGGAAAGAAAAAAGAAATTCCTATAGAGGTTCAAGGGGTAAGAATAGATCCCAAGGGGATGGTATTTTTAAATCTCGTAGGAATAGATACCCCGGAGGAAGCAGAGAAATACCGAGGTTTTCAAGTGAGAGTAGATCGCTCCGAGGTACCTCCTCTTCAAGATCGATGGTATTATTTCGAGCTTGAAGGGATGGAGGTCTATGATCAGGATCTTCTTCTAGGGACACTTATCAGGATTCAGGAGACTGGGGCTAATGATATTTATATCGTCAAAGGTGATAGTGGTGAGTTTTGTATCCCTGCTTTGAAGTCTGTTGTTAAAAACGTAGATGTTCCGGGAAAAAGAATGGATGTCATCTTACCCCCGGGACTGCTGGATGATTAATCGTTCGTTTTTGGGGTGTCTGAGAGGTACGGAGGTTTAACCATGAAGTTTACAATACTCACAATTTTCCCGGAAATGTTTGCTCCGCTTCAGGAAAGTATTCTCAAACGAGCTCAGGAAGCAGGTCTGATTAAGATTGAAATTCTTAATTTCCGAGATTATGCCGAAAGCAAACACAAGAATGTAGATGATGTGCCCTATGGAGGCGGAAGGGGCATGGTCTTAAAGCCGGAGCCTATCTTCAGAGCGGTCAGAAGTTTAGAAAAAACCGCGGGCAGAAGAAAAACAATTCTTTTATCTCCCCAAGGGAGAGTTTTTGATCAGAAGGCTGCAACCCGGCTCACTAATTATGATGAACTGGTATTTTTATGTGGCCATTATGAAGGTTTTGATGAAAGGATCAGAACATTAGTTGATGAAGAAATTTCTCTAGGTGATTTTGTTCTTACCGGGGGAGAGTTAGCGGCCATGGTGGTTATTGATTCCGTAGCTCGACTTATTCCTGGGGTTCTAGGTAAAGAGGAATCTTCGGTACACGATTCCCATAGTCAAGGATTCTTAGAATATCCCCAATATACCCGTCCACCGGAATTCGAGGGGATGCCGGTACCGGAAATCCTCCTCTCCGGACATCATGCTAAAATTAAGGAATGGCGAAGAAAGGAATCTCTGAGGAGAACTTTTTTACGTAGGCCGGATCTCTGGGCCAAAGCAGTATTCGAACTCGGAGATTATCAAGTTCTGGAGGAACTTGTTCAAGAACATCCTGAAATCGCTTTATTTCGAGAAAAATGGGAGCATCTAAAACCCCAACCAAAAAGAATTCGAAAGAAAACTTCTTTTAATAGTTTAGAGGACAGAAAAAACACTTGCTAAGTGTAAATATTATTTTCACGAAAAGGGAATAGCCTCGCAAATTATGTTCTACAAATACTGTTGTTCTCGAATTGATAAAAAGACTCTAAGGTAATTAGTTAGGGGGAAAATATGGGCGAGCTATATGTGGCTTTGATGCATGCACCTGTTTATAACAAAAATATGGAAGAGGTTGCTACCTCAATTACTAATCTTGATTTGCACGACATTGCTCGTAGTTCCGCTACTTTTGGAGCACGAGCCTACTACGTCGTCCACCCTGCCCCAGCTCAAAAGGATTTAGCCCGAAGAATTATGGGGTTTTGGCGAGAAGGATATGGTGCGGAATATAACCCTGATAGATATGAGGCTTTCTCAAGGGTCCGTTTGTTATCAACTCTCCAAGAGGTTTTGGGGGAAATAAAAATAGAACAACAAGGGAAAAAAGTCTATACCGTAGCCACCGATGCCAGACTTTATCCGAATACGATTGAATATCAGGATCTGCGTCAAAGGTTGGAACGGACTGCAGATGTATTTTTGCTTTTGTTTGGAACGGGGTGGGGGCTGATAAAAGAAGAGATGGAGAAAGCAGATTATATACTTAAGCCTATCTATGGATATGGTGAATACAATCACCTTTCCGTTCGTTCAGCTGCAGCAATCATCCTTGATCGGCTCAGAGGAAATTAAAACGATCCTGACTTTCACACCAAACCCACAATAAAAAGACCGCAGCCCCTCGATACAAGCGAGATAGCGGTCTTTTTATTTCGTCATAAATATATAGTTGAACTATTAAATTATCTGAGTTTTTCCTTGTTTTTTAATATCCTTTTTCAGGGGATTGGAATTTTCATGATAGTGCTTTAACATTGATACCATTTTGATGGAGAGCAGCACGTCTATCCTGATATTGGAATCGAAACATTCACTTCCTGCTATCTCCCTTATCTTTTCAAGACGATACTTCAGGGTGCTTTTGTGTATATAAAGGTTTTCGGTACAAGCTGCATAACTCCTGTCGTTTATGAGATACTCAAAAAGTGTTTTAAGCAGATTCCCTTTGTTATCGGACTCATATTTTGCAAGAGTGCGTATGGCGGGATGTATAAAATGCTCTAACTCAAAATATCGAGAGAAGGTGTTCATTACATGATCCGCAATATGGTCTGCGTAAAGGGCGACGGGGTAATACCTGTCGCCCGTGCTACATCGGTTCAAGGCTTCTAATGCCTGTTTATAATAACTTGCAATTTTTAAGAAATCGTTAAATTCAATGGAACAGCCGCATTTTAGATGCTTCTGCTCCAAAAAGAGCCGGAATTCATCCTGTTCGTCCACGCTTAAGGATAAAAATGTTTTTTCATGAACGGTAGAGACGATGGAATTCTTTATCGTTACGATCTGGCAGTCAGGAAATATCTGCATGAGCAGATAGCGATAATGTGAATAATTCTCTACCAGCTCCGTTTCAGACTGATAGCTTTTTATAACCATTACCGAATACTTATCATTGTAACCCCATCCCAGCCTGTTCAATTGATAGGCTATATACATCTTGCTTAGATTAGCTCCCGTCAGGGCGTCTAAAGGGAAAGCACCTTCATAATCTCCTTTAGCTTTTAATAAAAACATATCTCGTTCAAACACCTGTGCTATACAGAAGGAAAGCGTTTCAACCAGCTCAATATGTAAGTTTGTTAAAGGCTTATTTATTTCGGGGATAGTCAAAAAGCCGACCCTCTGTTCATTGATGTTAATGTTGCATACCAAAAAAGTTGTTCCGTAATCTTTGCAGATGAATGGGCCCTTCGCCTTTTGGATGAGGTCAAGGAATCCTGTTCTTGTCATGGTATCCCTTATTTGCTGCCCCATATACATTCGTCCGGACTGGGAAGTCCAGAATTGGGAAACGTTTTCCGGAATCCATTCCGGGACTTTGGTTACACCGCGTAACCTCAAGGATGTGTCGTAAACGATAATTTGGTTGTCAAAAATGTCACGGCTCAGGTCGATCAGCTTCTGAATACTTTTGTCTTTAGTGACAGAGCGCAGCAACGCACTTTCCCAGGCCGTATATTTTTGGAAAATACTATTTACCTGCTCGACCAGTGTGAGCACAATTATATCGGCAGGGACACTGATATAGTTCGCCACCTTAAACCTTTCATCCGGTTCGCCTATGAGTAAATATTGCAGACTAGCATCCACCTCTATGGCCGAAGAGCCTATTTTGTATAAGTAAAGAAAATTAGAGTTCATGGCTGTGCTTGTAGACGAAAACAATCTTACTCCCGATAGAGGGTAAGGGTATAGCTGTTCAATCTTTAGCGGAGAGTATAGGTCCTTCAGGCTTTCTCCAACCATAGAGAGTGTAATAAGCATATACGTCCCTCCTGCGGTAATTAATGGTTATCGCTGATAATTATTTGAATCTTGATAATGTTCAAATAATGTTTAATTAGTAAAAGTATACCATCTTTTTCTATCAAAAGCCACAGATCTATTGGTTCAAAAAAAAACTAAAATATAAAACCATCAGTTCGATGATAAGAATTAGTTATCGCACATTTTCAGATCATGACCTGGGACAAATGCTGATAAGGATAGCCCCAAAAGGATTTCCCGATATGAAAAAAATAAGAATAAATCAAAGTAAGATTCTATATTCGTTGAGGATATATGAAAAAAAGTTACTGTCTTGCTGGTCGTAAAAGGAGGGAAAATATCAAACTGTTAGGTCGATGATAAAAGAGTGCTTATCCGATATCATTATATTAGAGCCTGATATAAGTGCATTTACAGCTCAACATGTTCAGGCAGATGGCTGTCTTAGATGGCATAGTGCCCCCGGAACGCGACCCAAAAGGGTGAATTGCTAAAGGCCAATAACAATGAAGAATCCGCGATATCCTGAAAAGAGGTGTGTTTGCTTATGTGTTTCCGTCCTCCTAGCGTTTCCAAGCCGATAAGATGCTCTTGCGGCACACTGAACCCACCAACTGCCGAAAAGTGCCGTAAGTGCGGTGCCCTGTTTGCAGCTGAGGTTGAAACCTTCACATGTCCGCGCTGCGGCACTCAGAACCCGGTGACGGCAGCGGCTTGCAAAAATTGTGGCCTGACTGCAGAAGAAGCTGCAGCCTGCAAAAGCCCAAACGAGTGACACAATCGACGAATCCAGCCATTGAAGGAAATGCTCGTCAGTGGTTAAGCCG
>CALBJS010000052.1 GCA_937892995.1 uncultured Peptococcaceae bacterium
TTATGCTTTCGCCCGCGGGTGCGACTGCACTTGGGCACGAGGATGTGGGCGCGTATTCTCCATGATTTTCCTTTCCTGATTCACTTCGCGATTGAAACTTCCAAGGCCTTCTTTCATCGGAAATGCCGCGCCCCGCCAGCTTGAATGCCGTGTTATCTGCTGTGCCCGCTATCTTGATTTAGGCCATTTAGGAATTCCTCTAATTCTTTTTTAAACTCACTCCACACTTCATTTAAAGGCAAAATCAGCCTCCTCAATTCTTCCCATTCTAAAATAAATGAATATGAATGTCTGAAGAAATGCCTAAAACCCATATACTCTACTAATTTTTCTTTTAAAACTTCTGATATTACCATATTTCGTTTTTGTGTCTTCTTAGCCATTTCAGATAAAAGTTTTTTATGCCATTGTTCACCAGAAAGGGACCTTTCATCTATTCGTTTAGCTATTATCGCAAAAATATTTTCCAAGCCATTATAAAAAGAGTGGAGAACAGAAGCCATTGCTGTAATCTCCACTAAGTCAGGTTCTTTATCTTTACAATCCATTAATAACGTTCTATACATATCAATCAGTCTATCAATTTGCCGTATTTCAAATTGTATCTGCGATACTACCTTATCAATGAACACTTACTAGAACCCCTTCCTGTTCTATAAATCGAGCAAAATCGCTTTTTCTGTCTAAATTAATTAAATCCACAGAATGATTTAACTCAAGAAGAAGCTTACCTAAAATCTTGAAATACTCTCCATTTGGGCATCCCTTAACTGCTAAATCTATATCTGAACCTTCATTAATTCTTCCCTCAGCTAATGAGCCAAATAAGTATATCTCTTTACATCCTTCATTTTTAAGAATTCTCACGGCTTTTTCAATATCTTCTCTATAATCATGTGGAACTTCGCAAAATTGCTCTTTCAAATTTCTCCCCCCACTCAAATAATTAACCCAAAAAATTTCCTACTATTATTTTACCACGTTTTTCTTAAATTAGGCATTGCAGATAACGTTTGGCATTGCCGACCTCGTCAAAGCTTACAGGGAAGTGCTCATGCCCAGCCAGACTTGGCGGGCTAATGCACTGACCGACTTGGTTGCTTTGACGATGTGGCTCGGCATACTTCATGCTCTTTCTTCAGAGGCTTTGCTTCATGCACTACCTGCCCGAGCCCTTGCAGTAATGGTTTTGTTAGCTGATGTTGGCCGTCCCACGAAGCCGAGTCCGACAGGACGTCGGACACCCTGCAATCCCTCCCCCTACTCAATACCTACTAATATTTTAGAGTTAGTATTGGTAAAGTCTTGTTTATCTTTTCATGTTGGTTTATTGCTTTACCGCTAAACAATAATTCACATTGTCAAAGGCTGTAATAGGATGTTCTGAATTTAACTGGTTATATGTTTTGAAATATTGCTCTGTTATTTGTTCTGGCGTTAAATGCTCATAAATGAGGAAATTGCTGTCACCCAATAGTTTTTCCATCTCCAAGTAAGAGTAACTTGCAAGCATTTTTTCATTTGCTAAACCAGCCATTGCCACTTGCCTTTTAGCTCGTTCCCCTGCTTTTTGGGTATAAGTATCCTCATCCGGATAATCAAAAATAATACTACTACCTTTTGGGACAACACTTGAAATAATACTGATTGTGTGTGTAAAAACCTGTTTCGACAAATAGTAACTTATTCCAAGCAAACTGCAAAAACTAATATTTCTTTGATTAAACGCTGAACAGGTAAGTAATTTGCCTTTCCAACCGTTCTCCGTAAAGTCTACAGATACATAATGCAAATTGGAGGAGATTTCAGTAGCTACTGATTGGATGCGCTTTTGCTTATCAGAACTCATGAGAACATGGTCAAGTTCAAAAATTTGAATTTTTGATGCCCAGTCAGGCTGGCGATATGCAAATGTATCATATCCCGCAGCAAAAATCAAATATTGCTTTGCACCAATTTTCACAGCATTTGCAAGTGCTTTTTCTGCAAATGCCGCTCTGCCAAGTGGGGACGGAGATAGCTGATTGTCTACAATCCAACGCAGGGCTTCTTCCTGTGTACCCTTAAATGATGGATTAAAAAACTTGATACCTTTTGACATATTACTTGCAATTTGTTCGTATTCACTCTGCGTCAGAATGTTCTTTGCCAAGTAATCATCCAAATACCTTTTCTGTCTTTTGCACTGAATGATATGCTCTTGAAAATGCACTTATCAATGCCGTCATGCTTTTTTGTTCCATAAATTTCATCACCTCTACCATTTAATACCACTTAACTTCGATAAGTACAAGACTTGTATTTTCCCATATTTTGTGGTATAGTAAGAGTATAAGAAATTTAAAATTTACAAGTCGCCACAGTTATAATGTCGAGTTCTTTTATGCTTATAGCATAGCAAAAATACATAAGAGAGTTCGTAACATTCGGTTTTTAATTATACCTCCTGCTCGGGTCCTAGGAAATGAGACACATAAGGAGTGACCCAAGCAGTTGTTTTTTAACCCGACAGGACGTCGGGTGTTCCCCGGCCAATTTCGGCTAACGTTTGGCATTCAAGACGTCATCGTGCCCTAAGCGGGCTTTCTTTCCTTTATACTTTTGCCCGCGGGTGCGACTGCACTTGGGCACGAGGATGTGGGCGCGTACCCTTCATGATTTTTCTTTCCTGATTCACTTCATGAATAAATACTTCCGTGGGCACTCTTCTATTTTTCAAACCGCGCCCCGTCAGCTTGAATGCTGTGTTATGTGAAGTGGTCTTTATCGATATACCGCAATGGGGATAACAATAGCTGCAGGCCCTTTAACAGTATCACTTAATTCATCGGGCATGGCTAAATCTTCTGGAAAATCCAGTTTCCTTCTTTGTTCGCGATTCAATCCCAAGTTCTTAAAACCCGAAAAAAGATCCACTAACTCAAATTCCTCTTCTTCAGTCAAAAGGCGTTGCACCTTACAAAATAACGTTAACTCACCAATCATTTGATCCTTTTCAACTCTAAGATATTTAGGACTGAGATAAGAAATTAATTTATAATCCGGGGAACTTTTAAAATTGAAAACACACGATATACCTTTATTACTTTGCATTTGCCCTAGGCTCTTTAATCCTTCCATTGCCACAGCCGCATCATTATCAATAATATTTTGGCCAGTAGTTGTTTCTATCATATTTGCCAACGACCCCATTTGTTCTACTAGATCAGTTAATCCATCGAATATGGAAAACCTAGCAGAAACATTTACTTCCAACATAGAATCACGTTTAATACCCTCCCCAAATATCCGGTGTGATTATTTCATAATAACTAAATGCTTGTTCGGACTCAAGGATACTATATAATTCTTGAAATAATGCAGAATCCGTCTTTTTTACACGTTTTATAACTTCACGGCCAGTGGTTTTTCCCTTATTTCCCTCTCCATGAAAACTGGCTACCTTTGCTCCTATCGAACCGCCACCAATATGTTCTTCCCTTTCGACGATTGTCTCCTCTTCATACAATTCACCCTTAATGGCAGATAAATAATCCTCTAAAAGTTGATTATCAAGATACATGAAATTCCTTAAAATATAAATTATAATCCCTCCTTTTTTCCCTTTAAGCCATTTCACATAACTCTCTCATACCCGACATTCAAGATATACGTTTTTTATTGTTGTATCCGAACTATTTCGGATATAAACGTTATACTTCGAATTAAATATAATGCATTCCCTGTACAATATGAAACCAGTAATAAATATTTTATTCCATAAATACTTTAGCTAAATCTATGCTCAACTCATCCACAAGAATACTTGCCAAAATCTTATCTCCTTTAATATAAGATTCTGGTTTAATATACTTTCCTTCTTTATATTTAAAAACGAGCAGTGTCTGATCAATTGGATGGACCACCCAGTATTCTTTAACCCCTACCCGTTCATATAAATCCATTTTAAGCTTGAGGTCTTTGCCGGCAGTATGCGGGGAGAGAACCTCTACGACCAAATCCGGAACACCTTTACAGCCTTTCTCATCTAATTTTGTTTGATCGCAAACAATAACCAGATCAGGCTGGACCACAGTCTGAATCAATTGATCCTCCTTATCTTCTTCCGGAATTCTGACATCAAATGGAGCAAGATAAACCTTGCAGGGTTTTCCTTCTAAAAACAGAAAAAACTGAACATACAAGGCGCCTAAAACTTCCTGATGTCTTCTGGACGGTGCTGGGGTCATATTATAAGGAACTCCGTCAATCAGTTCCCATCTTTCCTCATGGGACCAAGTAAGATAATCCCTATAGGTATACTTTTCTTTGGAAGCGGCTTCTGGTTTGGCTTCTTTGATCTTAAAATCCATACCTACCTCCCTCTCTTACTTGCGAGCGGTTAACTCATTAACACCGAGAAAGTTTCTTTCCTTTATTTCCTGACCCGTAAATAGGGGGAGAATAATCCTCAAACATATAATAGCAACAATATAAAACCACTGAGGTATACTTGTTTGTGTAAATTCTTTCCTGTAACATTATAATTATTCTATATTAACTAAACATTCCCTGCATTTTTATAATTTTATTGCCTAAATCGCTGGGCTCTTCCTTTCTTCCGCAATAATCTGAAAAGTAAGTTCTGCAATTACCTGGCCGTTTTTTACTATTTTTGTTTAGTTTTTGTTGAGAGAAGAATATTATCATAAATATAATTATATAGTTCTATGATTAATCTTACTAAAAAGGAGGAGATAGGGTGAGAACTTTTAAGATCATCAGCTTGTTATGTTTGGTTTTATTAATCCCGATCGGCATCTCTTTTGCCGAGACTGATGTAGAAGGTAGTAAAGATCCGCCTCTCTTTAATCGAATGCCCGGCTATTATATTGAAGGTTACGAAGACTTCGAGTTTAACAGCCTTGAGTTTATGGTTGATGAAGAAAAAGAGGTACTAATCGAAGGGCGCCACTACTTATTGAGTTATCACATTAAAGAGAATTCGAAAGTTGCCAGTCCTACACAGATTCTCCGTAATTATAGCAATGCTATTAAAGTTGAGGGCGGACAGGAAGTTTTTAATAATTCTTATGTCGATGAAGTCACACTAAAAATAACTAAGAATAATATAGAAACCTGGGTTAAGGTCACAGTTTTTAACGGCGGAGAAGATTACACCGTAAATATTGTTGAGAAAGAAGCAATGAAACAACATATTGTGGCAAATGCCACCAGTCTGGCCAATAGTATCCGCAATTCCGGCAAAGTAGCAGTTTATGGTATTTTCTTTGATACAGGTAAATCTGAAATTAAGCCCCAATCTGAGGAGGCCTTGAAGGAAATCGCTAAATTACTTCAGACTAATCCCCAATTAAAACTTTATGTGGTTGGCCATACCGATAACGTCGGTAATATCGAGTATAATATGAAACTTTCTATGGAACGGGCAAATGCGGTCGTAAAAACACTTATTTCGAAGCATTCCATAGTGGCTTCCAGATTACAGGCTTTCGGTGTTGGGCCCCTAACCCCTGTTGCTTCGAATAAGACAGAAGAAGGTCGCGCCTTGAACCGTCGAGTTGAATTAGTTGAACAATGAATAGAGTATAAGAACAGGGTCATAAAAAATTAAAATTTAAGCTTTTGACCGCTAATCGATAATAGCAGGTAATTTTAAAGTACTATTGAATATAAATTATAGAAATCGGGTTTAGGTGAGTCAACAAGCCTCGGAGGCCATTTTTTAGGTAGTCGCTCACGCTGGCTACCGCCCGCGCACATGAAATGATGAAAAACAAAGCCAGGTGAGTCGACAAGCCCCAGAGGCGCTTAAATTGGTTGTTCAGGCCGACTTTAGCCAGTACACGCAAGCTGATTTAAATCAAAGTCGGGTGAACAACTAGAGCTATTTTCTAGGTAGTCGACCACCCCAGCCAGCTGGGGCACATGAAAGAATGAAAATTGCGACGAGCCATAGCG
>CALBJS010000053.1 GCA_937892995.1 uncultured Peptococcaceae bacterium
GGAATCTACAAACTTAAAAATCTTAAATTAGATCTGTAAATTTTTAATGAATTAACGAATTTAATAGAAATTAACCATAAAAAAAGATTAAACTTTTCTTGGACATTATACCTTTATTCATATATCACTTCAAGATAGAGTTAAGGATATTCGAAAATAATATGTTAAGTTGGGTTCTGGAAAAAACTGTTGTTAAAGAAATCCGGTTTAAATACACTAGACTCGCAAGGACTCAGCAAGAAAAAAGGCTCCCTAGCAAAATGTACTCTAGGGTAGCCTTGTATTTTATTCTAAATTTCTATCAGATGATTAACTCCTGCCATAAAGCTTTAGAATTCCGGAACATCGCCTTTGAACCATTTTTTATAAAGCTCATCATATTGGCCGTTTTCCCTAAGCTTTTTCAGACTTGCGTTAACTTTTCCGGCAAGCTCGTCATTACTGAGGTTAAACGCTATACCGTAAAACTCATCCCCTGTATCGGCTGTCACATATTTGATAGTGGTGCCGGGATTAGCTTCGATAAAGGCTAAAATAGCTTGATTGTCCCCTACCACAGCCTGAACCCCGCCATGGAGAAGGGCATTCAAAGCATCCGGCATTAGGTCATATTTCATAGGCTTCTGTCCAACATCTTCGAGGACAAACTGACCAGTTGTGTTTAGTTGAACACCAACTTTTACGTTTTTCAGATCCTCAACTTTAGCATATTCTTTTCCTTCAAGAAAAGCAATGTACTGTTCAGCTTTAAAATAGGGATCACTGAATTTTACGCTCTCAGCACGATCGGGCCTAATAGTCATCGCGGAAATAATACAATCATATTTGTTAGCCTGAAGGGCCGGAATCAGACCATCAAAGGCTCCGGTTTCAAATTCGGCCTGATAACCCATATCTTCGGCAATAGCTGTCATAAGTTCGATGTCAAATCCGGTTGGTTGGTGCTTTTCATCAAAATATTCAAAAGGTGCATAGGCAATATCTGAGCCGATCTTAAGTATTTTAGGTTCATCCCCTCCCTTTTTATCTTGGTCCGGAGCTGGAGTGGGAGCTTTACTGCCACATCCTGCAACAGCAATCAGGCTAACAATCATTATAAAAACTAAAGCAATACGGAAACTCTTTTTCATTTTTCCCTTTCTTCCTTTCTTCTTTTCTTAATTTAGGTAAGACAACCTTCCTCTTGTTAAAAATTATACATCCCAACATAACTTTCTACAATACCAGCTGCTTGATTTTTAATTTAGCTAAACCTAAAGTTATACACAGCAGCCTGTGGATACTGTTGATAACTTTAGTTTTTAGCTTTTTGCTTCTATTTCTCAGTGTGGATAAATTTGTGGGCAGATCTCTTTCAAAACTCTTTTTTAAGGGCAATTGGTACTATGGTCCTACTACTTTTCGAACATTTTAGACTTCCACTTCCAAGAGTCGCATTATTTCTTTAAAATCCTGGTTCTTTTTCTTTCCCGGCACCCAAACAAAGACCATAAACTTCTTGCACTCCACTTCTATGAAGAGTCTCCGCACATTCCCCAAGTGTTGTCCCAGTAGTCACCACATCGTCCACCAGCCAGATAATCTGAGAGTCGGCCATTGTCCCTGGCTTAATTGTAAAAACGCTTTGCAGGTTTCGAATCCTTTCCTTGCGGCCCAAGGTAGTCTGGGGCACTGTATCTATGGTCCTTACAAGGACTTCCTGATAACTAATACCTAATTTTCTACTTATTATCGAAGCTAGGACTTCAGCTTGGTTAAACCCCCTTTGGGCTAATCTATTCGGGTGCATAGGAACGGGAACAATGCTATCTGGCGGGGGTAAGTGTTCGATCGCGCAAGAAGCAAAGTACTCTGCCAAAGGAATTAACAAGTAGGGTTGTCCTTTAAATTTTACTTTCTGAATAAAATCCTTCCAAGCTCCCTCGTAATGTCCAAGGGACGTGACTTTTTTCAGTCCTCGGGGACCCTTCCCACTCTGACAATCGTAACAATATATTCGATTAGGCCCAAGAAGTTTTCCACAAAGTTCACACCGTCTTATTCCCGGCTGAAAATAGTCTTCCTGGCAATTACTGCAGATAACTTCAGGCGATAGTTGGCCACAGAGGAGACAATTCTTTTCTTGCCGATACCAGATAAGTTGGGCATCCTCTTTTACTTTGGAAATAATTGTCTTAAACATCTAGAAAGCCCCCCTCCCTAGCTAAGGCATTCTGTTCTTTGATCCAGTCTAGGGCTGCTCGCATTGGCTCAGCCTTTTTAGGGGCCAAAAAAAGTGCCCTGCCGGTAGGACACTGAGCAGTCCTTCCTGTTCTCCCAGCCATCTGCACCAGAGTTCTGACATCATAAAGTTCATGATGAGCATAGAGTACGATCACCTGTACTCCATTTATGGTTACTCCTCTTTCTAAGATAGATGTGGAGACGAAAATCCTTATCTTTCCAGTACGAAAACCCAAGATTTTATCTCTCCTCTTCGGGTCAGCCCCCCAACTACCTTCCACTTGCTTATCCCCGAACATATCTCGGAACACTTTAACCCATTCTCTAACCATGGCAACGGTCGGTACAAAGACCAACAAAACCCCTTGTAACATTAATTCCTCGCATATTACTCGTAATTCCGCTAGACAACTATGCTTAAGAAGCCGGGGAGCTTCGGTAGTATTCTTTTCAGGAAGTTTCATTTTTAAGATTTCCGGTACAGGTACGGGCTGACCATGATACCTGGCAGGTAATCTGATCAGTGAACATGTTTTTCTGTTGACCTTCTCTAATATTTCCTCAGAGGGGGTGGCACTTAAGTAAACCGTCCGGCCATCTTCTTTTAAGGCCTGTCCCACCCCATATTTTAGAACATCATT
>CALBJS010000054.1 GCA_937892995.1 uncultured Peptococcaceae bacterium
TTCGGTAGGATTGTTTTAGATACATAACTAAACCCCCATCCCAATTTCACAAATATATACTAATTATAACACATTGTGCCATATTGTGCCACATATAAATGCATAAAAATCAAAAAAATATTTCCCTTAAAGGCTTATGTCTCAAGGGCTGCAGGAATTACGTTTTTTGTTATGGTGTAAAACTTGCGCTACAGGGCCTGTTGGGCTTTTAAGCCTCATTTTCGCCTCTGAGCACGGAAGGGATACTAATTTTGCCTCTGATATAGTTTCCTATTCTATGATTCTAGGCCTTTTCGTCTGTACAGCTATAGATTATTTCTTCAGATATCTGGGACTAATCTAGGTACTACCCTAATAGGCTTATTGTTCAAAAATAAATATACTGTAGCAGGGATTAGATACTATACACCAGACAAGTATTATCCTGATTCAATTCTCTTAAGACTTTCTTGGTATTCCAATTAACGATCTCCTCATCAAAATATATTGAACTTTCCCCTTCTTCAAGGCGTTTCCAGGCCAATAACCAAGGTTCTTCGGAACAAGCCAGGCTAAGAAGTTCATGTTGTTTCAGGTGACCGTGAGCATCATAGACTGCTGTGAGAAATTCCTGAAGGTCTCCGTCAGGGATGATTTGGGCGATCTCTCTTTCTGATTTAGGAATCTTCCTCAGCCCGTAACGTTTATACTTATCATATAGTTCCGGGCACACCGGCCCTTTCTCCCAGGCTTCAAATCGTTCTTCAAAAAGTTTCTCCCCAAAGAAAGTAAGATACCAAGCATAAGCGGAATAGCATAACTTTTGTAACTTATCATTGGTCAGAGCATCAAAAGTAAGCATAGCTTCGGCAATCTGAAAAATCATTCTCTTTCCCCCCATAAATATATCTAGCTTCAGTTAAGAATCTTTTAATGTTTATGCTTTATCCGGCCTAAATATTAATAGGAAAAAAAGAAGACTAAGCCCTAGCTGATTTCAGAGACTCTAAAGTAGTAACTTTTCTAAGTAGACATCTTGCAAAAATTACTTGATTATAATAAGATTAAATAGAATTGACATAGGGAATAAGTCCCTGGAAGATTTCACAAGAAAATGAGAAAGGATTTGATGACATGAAAGATCTCAAAGGAACTAAAACTGAGCAAAATTTACTGGAAGCTTTTGCCGGGGAATCTCAGGCCAGAAACAAATACACCTACTTTGCTTCGGCCGCTAAAAAAGAGGGTTATGAGCAGATTGCCGCTATACTTTTAGAAACTGCAGAAAATGAAAAAGAACATGCTAAACTTTGGTTTAAAAAGCTCCAAGGTATCGGCACCACTATGGAAAATTTAGCCGCTGCCGCAGCCGGTGAAAATGAAGAATGGACCGATATGTATGCTAGGATGGCTAAAGAAGCTAGAGAAGAAGGCTTTTCGGATATTGCCGTGCTTTTCGAAGGGGTAGCTAAGATTGAAAAAGAACACGAAGAAAGATATAGAAAATTGCTAGAAAATCTTAAGCAAAACGGAGTATTCAAAAAGAACGAGAGTGTCACTTGGAAATGTCGTAATTGCGGACATCTGCATGTCGGAACAAAAGCCTTAGAAATGTGTCCGGTTTGTGCTCACCCTAAGGCCTATTTTGAAATTGCCTCCGGAAACTATTAATCTCTATCTTTCTTCACCGATCGATACTCAAAAGTAGCATACTTTTATTATCCGCTAACTAATATGCCTCACACCTAATTTATGTGGTGTGAGGTATTTACTAAACTTTGTTTTTGTTTAATCATTCAAAATGGCTAAGGTTGAAAAAAGTCCCAGTTTATTATAATATTTAAAGACAGAATAGTAATCTAGTATAGTAATTTTATCTAAGGATTTAAAGAAGAAGAATGAGGTGATTTGCCTAATGAAAGCAATAAAGCTTAAGGAAGATATCTACTGGGTGGGTGCTATTGATTGGGGCATTAGGAATTTCCACGGTTACTCTACCCAGAGAGGAACAACCTATAATGCCTTTCTCCTAATTGATGAAAAGATAACCCTGATTGACACCGTTAAATACCACCTGATCGACGAGATGTTAGATCGTATTTCCGACGTGATCAATCCCGCAGATATTGATTATGTGATCTCTAATCATGTTGAACAAGATCACTCCGGAAGCCTTCCCGAAATAATGGCTATCGCCCGCAACGCAACTCTGGTAACTTCCCCCAATGGAGAAAAAGGCTTAAGAGCACACTATAAAGAAAACTGGAACTTCCACGTCGCCAAAATGGGAGAAGTCCTCAATATTGGCGAACGGAATCTAACCTTCGTCCACACCCCAATGGTCCATTGGCCGGATAATATGGTTACTTATCTCCCGGAAGATCAGATTCTCTTCTCCAATGATGCCTTTGGACAACACATTGCCACTTCAGAAAGGTTTGTTGATGAACTACCTCTAGACATAGTACTAGAAGAAGCTCAAAAATATTATGCTAATATAGTTCTCCCTTATGGGGCACAAGTCAAAAAAGCTCTCGGTGCTTTAGCTGGTCTTAAACTGGATATTATCGCCCCCAGCCACGGAGTTATTTGGCGTTCCGATATTCCTACCATTCTTAATGAATACGAGAAATGGTCCGGGAACGTCACCGAGAAAAAAGCTGTCATAGTCTATGACACTATGTGGAACTCCACAGAGATGATCGCCGAAAAAATCACGGAAGCTTTCCAGAATCAGGGTTATAAAACCAGACTATTCGATCTCAAGAAGAATCATATCTCCGATATAATGACCGAAGTTATTAACGCCCAGTACATCTGTGTAGGATCGCCCACTCTTAATAACAACATAATGCCAACTGTCGCTAGCTTCCTTACCTACCTTAAGGGCCTGGCACCTAAAAAGAGGTTCGGTTTGGCCTTTGGCTCCTATGGCTGGGGAGGACAAAGTATAGGACAGGTAGAACAATATCTTAAGGATTGCGGATTTGAAACCTTGGAAAATATCAGGATCCAATATATCCCTGATGAAGATCAACTAGAAGAGATCAAAGAAAAATTGGAGGGAAAATTATCATGACTAAGTTAAGAGATTTATACAAATGTAACATTTGCGGTAATGTGGTGGAAATAGTTCATCCCGGTGCCCCCGCTTTGGTCTGCTGTGGCCAACCTATGGAGAAGCTGGAAGCAAAAACCGAAGATACCGGTACCGAAAAACATGTCCCCGTGGTGGAGCCAACTGATGACGGGATTAAAGTCACTATTGGCAGTGTTGAACACCCGATGGAAGAGAAGCACTATATCAAGTTCATCGAAGTTCTTACTCATTGTAAAGTACTCCGAGGAGAGCTGGATCCCGGCAGGAAAGCTGAGGCCTTTTTTGCCGTTAAACCCGAAAAAGTACTCGAAGTTCGAGAATACTGCAACCTTCACGGCTTATGGAAAACAAAGTAAAGTAACATCCATCCCTTTAAGGAAAATTATGAAAAGGCTTTATTAAGAGTTTCTTGGAGGAACACTATGGCTATGAAAAAAATAAAAAAAACATATAAGAATACTACAAGGTTAACCTTAATCCTAATCCTACTGTCTCTGACCTTAGTCCTTAGTGGCTGTTCCGGTGTAGGCAAAGGAAGTGAGGCACCTGATTTCACTCTTGCCGATCTGGACGGTAATAATATTACCTTACTTGATCTGCGAGATAAAAATGTCTACCTTAACTTTTGGGCTTCCTGGTGTGACCCCTGTAAAGATGAAATGCCTGATATTGAAAAAATCCACCAAGAATACCTTGATAAAGATTTAATTGTCCTTACCATTAATACCGGAGAAGATAAAGAGACTGTTACGAAATTCATGGAAGAAGGCGGTTATTCCTTCCCCGTACTACTCGATTTAAATCTGGATGTAGCCCGTGAATACAATACTTCTAATATCCCAGTATCTTTTTTCCTTGACAAAGAAGGTAAAGTCATCGAAAAAAAGGAAGGCCTAATGTCCGGAACTGAAATGAGAAAAGCCATCGAACTATTATCCAAATAGCAAAAAAAGATATAAAACGATTTTTACCCGGTTCAATTATTAAGACCTCCTACCAGAGAAATCAAGCTCGAATAGGAGGCCTTATTATGTATAATTTTCCTCTTTTAGGAAATATTAATAAAAATATTTCCTGCGAGGATAATTATGTATCCCTGGACAAGCTTTCCTAACTTAGAAAGACAATTGAGATTCTCTAATTTTAAACCTTATTATAACTCTCTGGATGAAGAGGCGATTACGAGCGAGGTATGCCCCTCTTGTAATATAGGGTTAAAATACATAGGTTATAAAAGTCCCCACAGATATCGTGCTTTTATGTATTGTGGAAGTTGTAGATATTGGGAGGAGTACTAGAAGAATTCATATCACCTCTTTCCGATAGCTTATCCCAACCGAAACCCCGTAGTGGTTAGGTTATCTTACCATCTACAGTTTTGGTTCTTTTATTACCCTTTAGTATATTAGTCACGGAGTAACTACTATACAATATGTTATGATGGTAGAAAATATCTAAATGCCGGAGGTTTTAATGGACACAGTTTCTTTAGTCGTTGCTTTCTTAGCCGGCCTATTATCCTTTCTCTCGCCCTGCATTCTTCCCCTGGTGCCGGCTTACCTAAGTTATATTACAGGTAACGCCATCGCAGATCTATCAACAGGAGAATTAAAACGAGCTTTAATGTTTAAAGCCCTGGGGTTTGTCTTTGGGTTCTCTATAGTTTTTATTATTATGGGGGCCTCAGCAAGTAAATTAGGGCAAGTTTTTACCGACTACCAAGATTTACTTCAAAAGATAGGCGGAGTCCTGATTATCATTATGGGTATTCACCTGAGCGGCATTTTTAAGATTAAATGGTTATATCGGGAAAGACGATTAGTAAAAATTTCTGAAAAAAATCGAGGCCTTGGTTCTGTCTTTGTCGGGATGGCTTTTGCTACAGGCTGGACCCCTTGCATCGGACCGGTGCTGGCTGCTATTCTGGTCTATGCCGGAAGCCTGGAGACAATATCCAGCGGGATATTCCTTTTGACCTTCTATTCCCTAGGTATGGCCATACCCTTCTTAATAACCGCCCTCGCTATAGGTAAGTTCACTTTATACTTTGGAAAATTCTCTAAATACCTTAAGCTAGTCTCCCTTCTAAGCGGTATGCTGCTTATCATCACCGGAATTTTAATTTTTACCAATAAACTTGCCTTCCTTGCAGGAATATACTAAAGTCCTTTGAGTCCCAATGAAAGGAGAGATCATATGAAAAGAAATTTCCCAGTGTGGCTAGGTGTAATAATTGTCTTCTTTGCCGGATTTCTTATCTACAGTATACTTAACCGGCCTTCGGATACTCTGCAACCCCCTATTTCCCAACATTCTTCTGACAACCAACAACCTAGCGAGGAGCAACCCCCAATCACAGATAAAAGTGCGGATAGAAGCGGAGTTCAGTCTGCGCCAAATTTTACCTTAACTAATCTAGACAGTGAAACTGTCTCCCTCTCCGATTTTAAAGGCAAGAATGTCTATCTTAATTTCTGGGCGTCTTGGTGTGGCCCCTGTAAATTGGAAATGCCTGATCTTGAGAAAATCTCTCAGGAATACCAAGACAAGGATTTAGTAGTCCTTGCTGTTAATGTTGGGGAAAACCAGAATAAAGTACAAGCCTTTATGGATGCTAATGAATTCAGCTTCCCTGTTCTTCTCGATCCCCAAGGTAAAGCCGCTAAAACTTATAAAGTCTCCTCAATTCCTGTTTCCATTTTCATAAATGAAGAAGGTATAATAGTTAATAAAAAGATTGGTTTGATGACCCATAGCCAGATGAAGGCTTATATATCGGAACTTAAGATTTAAACAAGAACATATTTATATACAAAGATATAATGAGTGATGCTTCCCGCCAGGATAAAAAGGTGAAATATCTCGTGGAATCCGAACTTCCAGAGTTTTAACCTTTTCGGTTTTAGGGCATAGAATACCGAACCTACAGAATATAAGAGGCCACCTAAGACCAGAAGAAATACTCCCTTACCTGGTAAAGCAAGAGAAATCGGATAGATGAAAAATACCGCCAACCAGCCAAGAAGTAGATAAAATCCTGTATATAACCATCTGGGAGCATCGAACCATACTAACTTCAACACTATCCCTAGTACAGTTAAGGCCCAGATGGCGATTAATAATCCGATTCCCAGTTTTCCTTTTAAGATTATAAGGCAAATCGGGGTATAAGTACCGGCGATCAGCACATAGATCATACAATGATCTATTTTTCTTAAGATGCGGGTAACTTCAGTACTGGAAATAACCCAATGATAGACACTGGAAGAAGAATAAAGGAGAATAAGGCTTAAGCCGAAGATCAAGGCCGCGAAAAGATGAACCACACTTCCCGCCTGTACAGATTTAATAATTAGCAAGATCAGCCCAGCCAGGGAAAGAACAGCACCAATTAGATGAGACATAGAATTAACAGGCTCACGGATTCTTAAGTACATAATCTTGCTCTCCCTGCATGTAGTATTGATTTCTAGATATTATTATACCAAAGAACAGAAACCTTTGCCCAAAAAGTTCCTGATCGAAAAACTACTAGGCATACTGCGAAAAGAAAATTAAGCAAACATCTGAGCGAATTCTTCTAATAAGAAAGGATCATAATACAGACCTGAATAATTTTTTAGATTCTCTAGGGCCTGGGCTTCGGTCAAACCTTCTCTGTACGGACGATTGGTGGTCATCGCATCAAAACTGTCGATAATCCTTAAGATACGCGCTCCCAGCGGGATTTCTTTACCTTTTAAACCAAGAGGGTAGCCACTCCCATCATAGTTCTCATGATGGTGACGAACTATATCTACTGTACCTTTCAAAGATTTTAATGGTCTGATTATATCTGCTCCCCACTGGGGATGCTGTTTCAGCACTTCCCACTCCTTGGGGCTAAGCTTGCTTGGTTTGTTCAGTATCTCCCTGGCCACTTCAATTTTGCCTATATCATGGAGCAAAGCACTATAAATCAGTTCCTTGACACTTTCATTCTCCATCCCTATCTTTTCTGCTAATTTTTGAGCTAACTGCATAGTCCTCTCGGAATGGCCATAAGTATACTTATCCTTAGCATTGATCACCATAGTCAGCGTTCTAATGGAATTGAAGAGATCCTTTTCCTCATCCATCAAGCCAAGACTTAGTTCATCAAACACTGAATAATAAATCTCCACTTTGTTCTTACTTACGAATTTTGCCTTATACAGAGCTTCATCAGCTTTTTGAATTAGTTTCTCTTTATTATTGGCCATGAAGGGATATTCTGCTATCCCCACGGAAATAGTCAACCTTCCCTTAGGCAAAACCTCCATCCCTGGAATAACAGTATTCTCTATTTTACTTCTTATAGTCTCGCCCACACACCTTGCCCTATCTATACCAATACCCGGCAAGATAAGAGCAAATTCTTCGCCTCCATATCTCGTACAGTAACAACTTTCCGGAGTGCATTCTTTTAGTATTGCTGCTACTTGTTTCAAGACCAGATCTCCTTTTTGATGTCCGAAAGAATCATTATATACTTTGAAATAATCTATATCCAGCATTATTAGACTTAAGGCCCCTTTTCTTTCTGCTGCCTTAGCTAATTCCCTATCTATAAGGCCCTGAAAAGATCTATGGTTAAAGAGATCCGTAAGCCCATCATAGCTTGCTAACTTTTCTAACTTTCTCAGTATTTTAGTTTCAGTATCCCTCATATTTCCTAAAAGCCAGGCAACCAGGAAAAATACAATAGCATACATAAGATCGCTGTCTATAGAAGAAAAATCTTTTCTGTAACTGATATAAAACAAAACTACGAAAGAACAGAAAAAGGTAGCTAGAGAATGTCTGGTACCGTATTTTAAAGCCATAATAATAATTGGCATAATAAGCAAAATCTCAAAGGAACTGCTGGGTAAAAAAACAAGAAATACTGCCGAGATTATATAATAAAATATATTGATGACATACTCAATTATTAGGTTATTATACTGGATAGTTACAAACCTCACTAAAGCAATTAATGGCAATAAGACAAAAAACATAATCGTTGAATGATAGTATCCAACTTGATAAATAAGCTGATCTTTAAAACTAATTGCCACAAGAATTACTATTGCTAATAAACAAAACGATATTACCTGGGAAGCAAGAATATACTTTTCCTGCTTATTTTTATCCTCATGTAACATAGTATCCCTCTCAAAAAATAAGGTGGGTATACCCACCTTATTTTACTTTTGTAATGACTTCGGTGTTTTAGGTTGGTACATTAGATAGGCACAAGCGAAAACAGAGCTTGCTGTGGCTAAGAGCATTACCGCAGAAGCTATAAATGTGTAGAGAATCCTTTTCATTTCTTTCCCTCCTTTTTCTTTTTATTAAGCATAGGGAGTAAAGTAATTGTCTGGTAACCAACTCCCAATACTGCACTAGTATTTATTAAGATATTGGGACTTAAGAAGACCATCGCCAAAGTTAAGACAACAAAGCTAAGAGAAGCTATCTTCAGCTTTTTTCGGAAAACCGGAGAATGAATTGGTTTAGATTCACAATCCACCGGAGCAAAAATCGCAACAATTATTATCGCTAGTACTAGAATTAATAATAAAATATTAAAGCTATACAAATCATGATAAATAAACTTTTGGGCTAATACCCCAATAAGGGAATAGACAACTGCACCTAAGGTTAAACATTTTAAAGGGGTCTTAAAATGAGCCCCGCCGGATAATTTCCGTAATATTCCGCCGAAAATAGCCGCTATTGCTGCCGGAAACAAAGCATTAAATAACAAAGCTACAAAAAGTATGGCTAAAAAACCTATTAAAGCCAGAAAAAATGATTCAAGACCATAGGCTACTATTTCTTTTTGATCATCACTATAATCTAATTCTTTGGTTATAATCGCCGAAAGGCGTTCACTAATTTCAGATAGACTCATTTTCCTCTTTCCCTCTTAAATTTAACTTAAAAAATTAAAACAATTAAAGGTGTCTTTATCTTTCCTTCTAGAAGAACTCTTTTGAGGAACTATTACATGGCTAGATTCTTTGGCAAGAACAAATTGGATAATTTAAGATAAACCAATTTATTAAGTATCTCTCCTAGTCCGAATTTTTAGAAGGATAAAAGCCAGAACAAACAATACTAGTACTTGGGGTAACGAAATCAGAATTCTTATAGTTGTATTAGTAAAAAGAATCTCTGACGTAACCCCAAAAGCAGGCATTAGTAACGATAAGCAAATTGTCTCGACAATGATAATCGTTAAGAAGCTGATTAAGCTTGCAATAAGCGATGTATTAATGTTACTCTTACCGACCTTAAATAATAGGATAAAGAGTAAAACCATGATGATAATAGTATGAATGCCAAAAGTAATAGGTAGTAATCTCAAAAAATAAGATGAAAAAGCAATAACTAGACCTATAGGAATGATCTTTTTTCCTTCTAAAGGTATTTTAGCAATTACGAAAGCTAAAGTAACAATTGCTATCTGTTCCGGTATTCCCTGTAATATCAAAGCTAAGAATGGTATTTTCATTTTTTCCTCCCTTGGAATTATATTCCTCAGAAGTATTCTACAAATATCACATTTTTCCTTGGAAAATGGTAAAAATATTACTTTTTCCTCAGAAAGTAACACAATTTATATTAAAAGATTATGTTCCAACGGGAAAATAATATAAAAAGTTGTTCCCAATACACCGGTTTCAAATTCGAATCTGGCTTTATGTCTACTGGCGATCCCGATAGAAATCGCCAAACCTAGACCGGTTCCTTTCTCTTTAGTTGTTATAAAGGGTGTTCCCATTTTCTCTTGAATTTCCGCAGGTATACCGTTTCCTTCGTCTTTAATAGCCAGGACAACACTGTTATCTTCCGAATAAGTACTTATAGATACCTTTCCCCCTTCCGGAGTTTCCTCTAAACCATTACGTACTAGATTTAATACTAACTGTCTGATCTCGGAGTCATTTAACTTTAGATCAGGAACATCTTCCAAGTTAATAATAATATCTTTATTGGAATTAAAAGCATCTGCTTGGAGCATAGGATAGATTCTGCTGATTATTCCATTAATATTGTCACGTTTATTGTTTTCCGAATTTACTTTAGCTAAGGATAGGAAATCTGTAATAATCCCATTGGCTCGATCTATCTCAGAAATCATTATTTCCATATATTCTTTATTTTGCTCCGAATCTGCTCTGCCCTCTAGCATTTGCAGAAAACCCCTGACGATGGTCAGCGGATTTCTAACCTCATGGCTAATTCCTGCCGCCATCTGCCCAATAAGATTTAGTCTCTCCAGTCTCACAAATTCACTTTCTCTTTGCTTCCTTTCCGTGATATCTCTGAAAAAGACGGTGAGTCCTTGGGCGAAGGGGTAAGCATGAGCCTCATAATACCTGTCCCCTGTAAGGGAACTGGCTTCCCAATGCCTTGATATTTTTGCCGTCATGGAATATCTAAGATTAGATATTGTTAGAGGATTAAGAATTTCGGATAGTTCTTTCGACGCATCTTTTCCCACTAGATCAATATTCTCTTTTTTTATCATTTTTTTTGTTTCTTTATTTACAAAAGTAAATTTCCATTGTCTATCTAAAGAGAAGAAGCCGTCGGAGATACCTTCCATGATAGTTAAAAGCTTCTCATTAGACTCTACCAAGCGGTCGTTAAGAAGCTGGACATTATCCAGATAGGTTCGGATTCGCTCGTACACGGGTATCAGCTCTGGAAAACCCAGATCATCTTTACTGACAGGCCGATCTTCAAGAACAGTCTGGGTGAAATTATCTAAAGATCGTTCAATCTTAACAACACACTTGTTAATGAGTGCCAAAACTAAGATCCAGAGTATTATGCTGGGAACTAAAACTTTACTGTAGCCTAAATAAGAATTATAGAAGATTTGGGGTGATCTGACCATCGCCCAGGTATGACCAATGATCTGATCCTGATAATATACAGGCACTGCTACGGCAACAACACCTTTTCTATCCCAATTAACTACTTGAGCATCGGAAATAAATTGCGGGGTACCGGAGCGAATTAATTCTCTGGAAACTTCCTGATGGGTTATATTACATAGTAAGTCACCGGAGTCGCTTGAGTTGTAAAAAACGATATCTTTAAAATCTTTATCATAATAACCTATTGTTGTATCCGGATTTTCCTTAGCAATAAAATCCAGGGAATTTTGTAGCAGGGTGTAAATCAAATTAGTTTTTTCTGAATTGTTAACTATTGAATTCTCTTTTATATCCAAAATGCTCTGATAACTAGCCTGGATCTGCATTTCTACAGTTGACGCAATCGTTAAGAGCTCAAATTCTCTTTTTAATACCGCCTTATCCCAATAGATCTTGGCAGTGAAAAGATAAAAAATCAACAAAATACAAAAAATTAGGACTGTAATTTTAATCATTGTTGACTGGATCACAGAATGTTTTTTCCCCACTATAGACTTCCTCTTCGTTGCAAAATGATTTTGTAAAACATAGGGCATCTACTATTGTAAAGAAATATTTACCAGAAAGGAAGGTGTATAGTGTCGAAATATATTAAAAATTAACCTTGTTTAATAAATAAGTTTCGACAATGAGAAGCTTGTGAGGATATTTTAATTTTTCTAAATATATTATCTATACTCTAAATCCCGATCATAATAAATTTTAGTTCTTTAGTCCCAATATGATCTTAACATTCTTATTCCCGTTAATTTTAATGAATTGCCCTGGAGGGTTTTTTACTTTTGTATTTTAAAATCCAAGTTAACAAATACTATAAGGCAACACTTTTATTGTAAGGAAGTATGCTAATGAAAAATCCTATTTTTAGTAAGAGAATAATAATTAGAGCTGTACCGTTACTTTTCATCGTATTTCTAATAATATCGGGATGTATTTTGGGATGCGGAATTTTAAAAAATAATCCTGGTCAACAATCAAAACAAGCAACTCAAGAGGATAAAATTCCAAAACAATTAGAAACAATGGAATTAAGCCTTGAAAAAATCTTTAAGGCCTTTGACGGTCCATCCGCCAATTCCGAGGAAGAAAAATCCGACCAAAAAACTCAAGAAAAAGCTGCCGAATCAAATCAAGGCCAAGATCCGAATCAGCAAAAACAAGATAACAGCAAAAACTCCGGTGAACAGGGGACAAGTCAAAAAGACCAAAGTAAAGATCAAGGAAAACAAAAGAGTCCCTGGGAGCAGCTAACTTCAGAGATTAAGAATTTACATTTTAGTTGGAATGAATATTTGCCGGAGGTCAGCAAAAAAGGCAGCAAAAAAGAAGTAATCGAGGGATTCAGTAATGCTCTTAACAATCTTACGAAGGTAGCCGAAAGTAAAGATAAGAATAAGATCCTTCTAGCCACGAATCAACTGTATGGCCAAGTTCCTGATCTTTATTCTTTATATAAGACCAAAGCACCGCCGGAACTAAGGCGGATAACCTATTATACTAGGAATTCGATTCTTACTTCCATGGCAGCCGATTGGGTCAAAGCCTCTTCCGATCTGGAGGAACTAAAAACCAGATGGTCATTGGTCAAAAACACCGTTGACCAGGAACAACAGGAAGATTCAGCCAAGCTTGATCTTTCCATCTACGAGCTAGAAAAAGTAATTAAGGAAAAGAATCAGGATCTAGTCCAAATTAAAGGTAAAATAACGCTGGCCAATATCCAAGTCTTGCAAAAATCCATGGAAAAAAAGTAATATCCCCCTCCCACTCTGATTATAAACCGTCACTTCCCAAGGTTATCGTCGCCCCCCCTAAAACGATATCATCCGCGTAAAAGACAACCGCTTGCCCAGGGGTAACAGCTCTCTGGGGCTTTTCGAAATCAACCCTGATTAAATCCCGGTCTTGAACTTCGATAACGGCTGGAACCATCGGAGCATTATACCTGATTTTAACCTGCACCTTAAGAGGTCCTGAAGGGGCAATCCCTGAGATAAAGCTATAATGTTCTCCGATCAGAGCGGATTGGAAAAGCTCCTCCTTACGGCCTACTTGGATAGTATTCTTGAGGGGATTGATCTTGGTGACATAGACCGGATAACCAAGAGCAAGCCCCAACCCTTTATGCTGACCTATAGTGTAACGATAAATACCCCTATGTTCCCCTAGTTTTTTTCCTTGGGAATCGATGATATCCCCCGGGGTCGGAATAAGCTGGCGATGTTTCTTCAGAAAGTCCCCATAAGAATCCTCC
>CALBJS010000055.1 GCA_937892995.1 uncultured Peptococcaceae bacterium
ACAATAGCCTCCTTGGCAGCGACCCATCATGGCCCTTGTCCTGTTTTTCACCCCGCTAACGGTTTCCACCCCAAGGGGATTGTGGATTGCTTCTAATATCTCTGCTTTGGTGACGGTTTCACAACGGCAAATGATTTCGCCATAATTGGGGTTCTGCTCGATTAGCTCTTTTTTCTTTGCGAGGTTCTGTTCCTTAAAGCATAAGATTCCTTTTCGATAAGGGTCAAAGTGAGCTTTTTCTTGAAGCTTTTCCTTTTGCTTCATAATTTCTATAACTCTTCTCGCAATAGGCAAGGCACTGGTTAAGCCGGGAGATTCCATCCCAATCAGGTTAATAGCCTTTGGGGCTTCTTCTCTTTCTTCGATCACAAAATCCGCATACCCTCCTTGGCCTTTGCTGGCGAGCTTGGGCCTGATTCCGGCAAAGTTACGAATAAAGAATTCTCTTTTCAAATAGGGAAAGATTCTGCTGCCATCTCTAATTAGTAAGTCCATTATTTCCTGGGTGGAAGAATAATTATCTTTTTCCTCAATGTAATCGGAGCTAGGCCCTATGAGAATATTGCCATCAATGGTAGGGGTGAGATGAATCCCAAGGCCTCCTTCTTTGGGGTTGGGAACAGGATAGGCCGGGATTTTTAAATATTCTCCTGCTTTCTGATCTAAAATAAAATATTCACCGCGGCAGGGATAAAGAGTGTAGTCTTCGATCCCAAGCATCCGGGCAATTTTATCTGAATCTAAGCCCGCACTATTGATGACCCATTTGGTGGTATAGGCGGCACTGATTGTTCTGACTTCGTAGATGGTTTCACTGTTATCCAGGCGATTGATAGCAATTACCTCATTATTAAAATGGAAATCGACCCCGTTTTTATGGGCATTTTCAGCCAGAGCGATCGTATAGATAAAAGGATCTAAGATTCCGGTGGTAGGAGAGTACATAGCAAACTCGCCATCCACATAGGGAGCTAATTCTTTGATTCGTTCTTTCCCTATGATCTCAAGGCCGGGGACCCCGTTTTTATCTCCTTGTTCCTTCAACTGGAGGAGTTTGGCCTTATCTTCTTCCCTAAAGCCAACTACGACTTTTCCTGTTCTTTTAAAAGGAATATCCAGTTCTTTGGCTACTTGGTCAAAACCCAAACATCCTTCAACACAATATTTAGCCATGAGAGATCCCGGCTTATTGTTAAACCCGGCATGCAGGACTCCTGAGTTTCGGCCACTTGTTTCAGAACAGACGTCAAGTTCCTTTTCCAGTACAGCGATTTTCAGATCATACCTTGCCAGTTCTCTGGCAATTGAGCTGCCAATTACGCCTGAACCTATAATAATGACATCATAGCTGTGATCCATGTTTCTACCCCCAGGGCAATTATGATTTATTTCAGAATTACGTTCAAATGTTATTATATCAAAAAAATTATAATTCCCACTGGGTCAGATACATGAAAGCGGCAAGTGAGGATCAGTATCTCATAATTCATAAGATACTGCCTGGAATAGGGGTTAATGTAGGCTAAATAAACTTTATGAAAAGATCTAAGCGAGCAAAGGAGCAGTTCTACTACTTCCTTTTATCGAGATACTAATCGGAATGGAGAGGTTTACTATCAACTTTTGTTTTTATGTAAATTATTGTAGGAATAGTCAAAAGATATATGATTTTTCTTGAAGAAAATGATAATTGGGAGGGAAGTTTATTATGACAGAACAAAGGAATGAAAATGGCAGAAGGTTTAGGAATGCTCGGGAAGATGCTAAAGTTGATTCTATTGAGAAAAGGATTGAACAGGATTACGGCTTACCAAAAGGTTGAAAAATACCTGGATGAAGAACTGGAATGCTTTAGAACGGATCAGAATTTGACTAAAAAAGTCTAATCTTCGTATGAGATTTTATTTACTGAAATTATAGCGAATTTAATATTTGTAACGCTGGAAAATGAATGGCCATTGTGTCAAAGTCACGGTCTTCGTGAAGTAAGGCAAGATTGTATTCAATAGCCGTAAGTGCAATCAACATATCAATAGTGCTGCCTGGTGTAATCTCTTTACGCCGCAGGCTAAGAAACATGAAAGCCGCTTTTTCGTAAGTTTTAGATGTTTTCGGTAGGTAATAGAACGTTTGGGTAGACAATAGTTTTTAAGTATCTGCCATTCTTTTTCATCTTTCGTACCTTGCAGGATTTCCTGATAAGTGTAACAGGGGATGCCAAAAGGAACCTCTCTCGCCAATATCAGCTGAAAAAGCTCAACTTTGTTGTCAGTCTTACCTTTAAGAAAGTATATTAGAACCGAAGTGTCGACTAAGATCATTTTAGTTTTTCTCTCTCAAAGCCTTATAATCATAGGCATCTGAAAACTGTATCTTACCTTGTAATTCCCTCAGGACACGGCGATTACGATTCTGAACGAACTCCAACAAGGCCTGATGGATCACTTCCTTTTTGGTTTTATGTCCGGACAGTTTTAGTGCTTGTTCTACTAATTTATCATCCAAAACGATATTTGTTCGCATAGAGCACACCCTCCTAATGCATATTATGATGTGTATTAGGAGGTGTATCAATATATGGATAATATTATCTCGCAATAACACCCCCGTATTCTTTTTCATACAATAGATAAAATGGTTAATTATACCATAATATCTTGATCTTATACACGGTTTATGGGGGTATATAAATGAATACCTGTAGAAAAAATCCCTTTTGGCGACTCTTCAAAGATTATTTTGATGAGCGATCTAAACCAATGCTTTTTAAAATTCAGTAATTAACTTTTTATTCTTTTATTGAGAATGTACTGTTAATTGTAGCAATCGGGTTCTTTAAACATAACACAGATCTCATCTATAGCTTTTTTCCTATATTTCCCTAGTGTTGTTTGTGAAACATAATATTTTTTGATAAATTTCTTTTTGTTTACCATTTTAACTTCCGTAGGAGCATACTCATTTCTGACAGTATTTGTACTGATTGCCGTTGCCGTCAATGGAATGAAACTTGGCTTTGGCTGAAAAGTATACAGGTCCATCACAGCCGCTACATAGAGCTTGCCTTGGGCCGTTGGGATTTCCTTTTTTCATGGTATGGGGGACAATCCCATTTAATCCTCAAGAAAGCGATCTTCTGTAGTAAGAAAATTAAAAATTTAAAGGGTTACTCTTGTATTTTGAAGAATAAACTAGGTAGAAAAAACACATAGTTATTATCCAGCTATGCTCATTTCATAAGCGGGTCTTGCTAATAAAGAAATATAGTTGCTTTTCTATGGTACCTTTTAAGGAGGCTAATTTCCATGAGGGCGTCAAGAGATAATCTTATCTTAGTATCCGGGGCAACGGGGTATGTAGGCGGAAGGCTGGTGCCAATTCTTCTAGAACTGAATTATAAGGTTCGCTGTTTGGTGCGAGACACCTCCAACATTGAAGGCAGGAAATGGAATGGCATACAAATTGTTTGTGGAGATGCCCTGGAATATGAAACCTTGCTTCCGGCTATGCAGAATGTCGGCATAGCCTATTACCTGATCCACTCTATGGCCGGAGGTGCCGGTTTCCGGGAGCTTGATCTGATTGCCGCTGGGAATTTTGGTAGAGCAGCCCGAGAGGCCGGTGTCAAGCGTATCATTTATCTTGGGGGGTTAGGAGTGGAAAATGGCCGTCTTTCTCCCCATTTGAAAAGCCGCCAGCAAACGGGTGATTGTTTAAGAGAATTCGGAGTCCCGGTTACCGAATTCAGAGCAGCTCAAATCATTGGCTCCGGCAGTGCTTCTTTTGAACTGATAAGAAATATGGCGGAAAGAGTACCTTTTCTGATTGTTTCTAAAGCTACCAAAACTCGTTCCCAGCCTATTGCTATAAGAAATGTATTACGTTATCTTACTGAATGTTTGGAGATTCCCCAAACTGAGGGAGAGATCATTGAAATCGGCGGCAGTGAAATATTATCTTACCAGGATATGATGCGTAAATATGCTGAAATACGCGGTTTGAAGAGACCACTCCTGGAATTGCCCTTTATTTCACCGCGTTTTTGTGCTTTGGTAGCAGATTTAGTGACACCTATTCCGAGAAGTGTGGCTAGATTCTTAATGGAAGGCTTGAAAAATGAGGTTATTGTACATAATGATAAGGCCCGAAAGCTGTTTAAATTTACTCCTTTAAGTTATGAAGAAGCTGTAAGACTGGCCCTGATCAGAATCCAAAAAGGAAAAGTAGTGACAACCTGGCAAGATGCTTACTCATCCTTAGGTAAGAAAATGTCTAAACCGGTTAAACTTTCTAGTGCGGAAGGACTGATTATGGAAAAAAGGCAGCTAACAGCCTGCTCGGATTCTGCTACGGCCTTTAAAGTTATTTCTTGTTTTGGCGGAGAACGGGGATGGTTTTATGCGGATTATCTGTGGCATTTAAGAGGGCTTTTGGATCGGTTATTCGGAGGGGTAGGCTTAAGGCGGGTAAGAAGGAGTTTTACAGAACTAAGAGTTGGGGATACGTTTGGATTTTGGCGGGTTGAGGAATTAGTGGAAAATCAGCTGCTGAGACTGCGGTCGGAAATGAAAATGAGAAGCGGGGCTTGGCTTCAGTTTGAGATCGAACAAATAGAAGATGCAAAGGTACTTGTTACTCAAACAGCATTTTATGAACCCAAAGGGCTTTTGGGTTTAATGTATTGGTTTGTGCTTTATCCCATGCATAAGATCATCTTCAGAGGAATGATCAGGACCATGGTCCGGTATGTGGAGCATTCTTACAGGGAGTGATTTCTTCGGTAAGCCATTAGCAAAGCGATCTAATAGATTTAAGAAGACAATAACCGTGCTTGAGCTACTGAAGCTTATGGCTGAGCCAATTGAAAATGATTGGCTTTGCCCTTTAAATTTTATAGCCCGAACGATAAACCCGGCCTGCTTTTATGGTTTCTCCTCGCAACTCATATAATTCGCTGATGGTTACCAATTGGTAACCCTGTTTTTTTAATTCGGGAATGATTGTTTTGATAGCCTTCGCGGTATCGGCATAGATATCATGCATTAGAATGATATCGCCATCCCTCACATTTTCTAGGACTTTCCTACTAATTTGGGAGGCATTTTGATTTTTCCAATCTACAGTATCGATGGACCACAAGATGATTGGCAGCTTGATTGTTTGGATTATTTCGTCATTCACAGAGCCATAGGTTGGACGTATGATTTTAGGAGTATAGCCGACATTTTTTAAAATAGCATTTTGGGTTTTACCTATTTGTTCACTTAACTCTTCGGGTGTCAGGGTGGTTAGTTGCTTATGATTATAACTATGATTTCCTATTTCATTGCCTTCATCCAACATCCGGGTAAGAATAGACTTATTATTGGCAACCCTATTTCCGAGGATAAAAAAGGTGGCGACAGCCTCGTTTGCTTTCAAAGTATCAAGAATAGATATTGTGGTCTTCGCATAAGGCCCATCATCAAAGGTTAAGGCAACCATTGGCTTGTCGGGATCTATTTTCCTAAGAGGTTTCACGATTTCTTCCGGCATGGCGGGGGATGAATCCGGGGGTGATCTTAAAGAACCCAATGGTTTCAGATATCCTTCGAGATCTGTATAGGCGATTTCTATAAGTGGTTGACCTGCTACGCCGGGAAACAGCTGATATTTTTGAAACAGGAAGACGATACTATCCTTTTGAAGAATAAAATTTGTATAATTTTTGAGATTGGCAGCAGTTCCTGACCTAAATAGCTCATCATCGAGGTAGTCACGATAATTTTGATCTGCTTTGAATTTCTCAATAGTGAGATGCGATATCTTTTCCAGATAGTCATTCGCCAGGATATCATCAAGGGTAAGCTCCTGTTGCTTTTCTAAATCATATACTAATGTAGCGATCTGGATGTCCGGGTGAGCATAATAAGACATGTTAACAAGAATAGTAAACTTGATACTGACGATACTTTCCTTGAACAACCAGGTCTCATAATCGATATTCATCTCTGATTTATAGTTCTTATCCTTAGCTAGATGGTCTTCTACTTGGCCCTTGAATTTATGAATATAATCATCCATAAGTTCCTTGGTCAGAGCATCAAGCTTATCTTTGCCAAATGAAGGGTAATGCACACCAAGTACGGAATAATCCCCATATTCAATGATGGATTCGATTGTGCCTGCTTCTTGGTTTTCAGATTTAGAATGCTCAAGATAGCTGTAATCGAGGCGTACCGGTGTTGCATTTTTCGGTTGGGAGTCTATCGTAGCACAACTAGTTAGGAAGATAATAAGTATAGAGATAAGGAAAATTAAGAATGGGGTCTGTTTTTTCACTATTTGCTTCATCATTGGTTATTAATCCTCTTACGTTTTTTGGAAAAGATTTTAATGTTTCATAAATAAGGCTAAAAAATATTGTTTACTCTACAGTATTTACGATACCAGAAAGACAAAAGGGTGTCTATGGCAATTAGCGATAGATGAGGCCGAACTAATGAAAATTTAGAATTTGCAAGTGAAAGCGATATAATTCTAAGATAAAGACATTAATTGTTAAAATCGAAGTAAAATAGAATATATTCACAAAATGGGCTTTGGACAGAATATTTATTCCTTCGTATTTGCCAATAAACCAAAGGCTAATTGATGTATTGAGAAGTAATATTTTTTTACTAATCAAATGATAAAAAGGGGCCCAAAATGACAAACTGTATTATAGTTTATCATCCATTAATAGATTTAAAGAGCTATTTCCATTTGAATACAATTTTAACTCTATGAAGATCAATGAATCCCTAGAATTAAAACTTGATTGCATGGGCGGTGAGTTGCTATTATACCGTGTCCTATTGTAAAGACAGGGAGAACAAGATGATAGTAAGCCCTGAATATGCTAAACTGTGGGCAGAGATAAACCGCCTTAAAGAACAAATTTCTTTTCTGATTGAGGAGAAAGATGAACTTCTTTACACGTAGGAGTAAATCTAAAGGCGGATTATCTCTTAAAAGTAGGTGAACTGGAATATGAGCTGTTTGAACTACAGTGTCAAACTCTTCGGACGAAAAGGAAGGTAGAGCTTTTTCGAGCCTGTATTAATCGTCAGGAAGAAATTGATGAAGATCGAATCGAAAAAGAACTAGAATTGGAGTATCTTGAGTATATTGAAAAATTGCATACTATGGCCAAAGACTTAGATTATGCTCGCTTTCTTAAGGACTGTCGGAAGTTAACTAACGAAGAAGCCAGAGAACTAAAGAGGCTATATCAGATGATAGTCAAAGAGATTCATCCCGATGTTTACTCTCATTTGGAGGAAAAAGATAAGCTTTATTGGTCTAGGGCAGTAGAAGCCTATGAAAAAGGCGATCTGGAAATGCTGCGTACTTTACGGGAATTGATAGACGACCAGGAGCCGAAGGAAGCAGAAAAAGGAAGTGCCTTAGAAGAATTAGCAGATAAGCAAGAACAGTTGTTAAGCACAGTAAAACATCTCTTGGAAGCCGTTGATAGAATAAAGAAAGCTTTTCCCTTTACCGAAGAAGAATTTCTTGCCGATAAAGAGAAAGTGGCTGCTAAGCGGGCCAATCTTAAAGCTGCTGTTAAAGAATCTAGAGAGATATTGGAGGATTATCAGTTTAGACTGACTCTCTTCACAAAGCCTGAAAGTAGCATTATTTGCTGAGTTTGGGTGTTAAAATAAATTAGCAAGTTATCTTGAGTTAAGGTGAATGATATGGGTGGACTCATAAAAAGTGATCCGGGTGGACTGATCGGGGTGCTTAGCGGTAAAGGCGGGATTGATCTCCCTAAGCCGTTTTCTAAAGAAATATTTCTTATAAATACGCAGATAGCTTGTACAAGTCATGTCGAGGGGCTTGATGCACTTAAGGAAAAACTGTCGAAAGGGACAAGACTGAGTTTTTTCCGGGAGCTGGATAATGAGTATGATAAGCTGGCAGTCCTTATCAAGGATGATCAAGGTAATAAACTAGGCTATGTTTCCAAGGAGAAAAATGAGATTATCTCCAGACTCATGGATGCCGGCAAACTCATCTATGGCAAATTAATTGAAATAGAAACCAAAGGTAAGTGGCTAAAGATAGAGATTGAGGTTTATTTGCAGGATTAAAATATAGGCCTTTAATTGAGGGTATATATGAAGCTTTTATTCCTATACTCGAATAAAACATACAAAGGGAGATTTACAATGAGAAAAGAAGCCAGTATAGAACAGTGGCGGGAATTATATGAAGTGACGATGCACCTTAAATCACTGCATCCCTGGGGATATTTCTCAAAATAATCTGACGTGTTACTTTGGCGATAGAGAAGAGCTAACAAAAAATGAACGACAAGTACTCAAAAGAACTTGGATTAAAATTCCGGGGCAGAAATGAATGGATCTATTTCCGTCTATGGAAAGAGGATATGTCCCCTATACACTGCTAACGTAAAAAAGACGATAAAATATTATTATAAGCCTATTCTTATAATATATGAGAAGGTTGTTGTAGTGATATTCTTGATGGAGGGTATGAGGAAGAATTATTAACTGAGAATATGAAAAGGAAGGACAAGGAAAAAGAGAATATCTTTAATAAAAAGAATGCGGATTTATTTCTCAGTATTCTAGGATTAAGCATTACTTATGACTTTGAAGACAACTGGGAGCAAACAAATATCACTGTAAAATTGATGTTGAATTGTAAATAAGGGGCGTTAGCACTTTGATCTTAAGCGTAAGTCGAAGAACAGATATTCCTGCTTTTTATCTTGATTGGTTCTTCAACCGTCTTCAAGAAGGTTTTGTTCTGGTACGTAATCCTATGAACTATAATCAGGTAAGTAGGGTGGAACTCAATCCTTCGGTGATTGACTGTATAGTGTTCTGGACCAAAGATCCTACGAAGATCTTGACAAAACTCGATTTGCTTTCAGAATACAATTATTATTTTCAAATAACTATAAACCCCTATGACCCTAAAATTGAGAGCTTCTTGCCTGCAAAGGATAAAATTATTAAGGCGTTTAAGAACCTTTCAAGCAGAGTCGGCAGGAAAAAAACGATCTGGAGGTATGACCCGATTATCCTGACGGATGAGATTGATATAGACTTTCATTCTAAGAACTTTAGTTTATTGGTTTCGGAATTAGGAGGGTATACGAATAAGTGTATTATCAGCTTTATTGACTTTTACAAAAAAACAGAACGTAATATGAAACAACTAAAAGGGAAACCAATCGATTATCAAAAGATGCTGGAAATAGGAAGAAGGTTATCGTGGATAGCACATGAACATAATATAAAAATCGAGACATGCTCAGAATTTATTGATTTATCGTCAGTTGGTATTGAGCACGCTAAATGCATAGATGACCGATTAATCTCCCAAATAATCGGCCAGGAAATAAGAATAAAAAAAGATAAGAATCAAAGAGATATTTGCGGGTGTGTCGCCAGTGTGGATATAGGTGTTTATAACACTTGCCGGCATGGCTGTTTATATTGTTATGCGAATTTTAGTAATACAGCAGTTCGGAATAATTTAGTAAAGCATAATCTTAATTCATCAATACTTATCGGTAGCGTAAATAAGGCCGATAAAATTACTGAGAGAAAGATGGTATCTTATATAGTTCAGCAACAAAAATTATCCTTTGAATCAGATTTTAGTAGTTAGGGCCATCGGAATAAGCTAGGCTAACTTAGAGATTAACCCAGAACGATTCCTGTGCTATTTTGAAAAAAGAAACTATCATTGTGAGGCGTACCATATGAAGATAATTAACGTAACAAATGTCACAGCAGCTATTATTCAGCAGGGGGATAAGATATTAATATGCCGGCGGGCAGAGGGAGACAGCTGTTCTGGTTTGTGGGAGTTTCCGGGCGGTAAGCAGGAGGAAAATGAAACTTTGGAGGAATGCTTAATTCGAGAATGCAGAGAAGAGTTAGGTTTGAGGATAAAAATAAAAGACGTATATCTGAAAAAGTCTTGGAGGTATGGGAAAAAAGAAATGGAGTTTACCTTCTTTAATGCGGAGATTATCGATGGGGAGGTAAAAATGAAGGTTCATCAGGATATCAAATGGGTGATGGCTGATGAACTCAGTAACTATATTTTTTGTCCGGCGGATGTGGAGGTTGCTGAAAGATTGGGGCAAGGGAATGAACTGTCAAAAGTATAAAAAGGGTTTAAAATTGTAGTATCCAATATACCGTTATCAAAACAATAAAAGATATTTAGGGAAGGTTTGGAGTAAAGATACTAACTTGCGTGACAGGAGTATTCCCCATGAAGAAATTCATGGGGTTAGTCTTTGTTGGAGATTGCATGATATTCATTACTTGAGGAAATGTATCGAATATAATAAAATAAACTCGTTTAAGGAATTATTAAGAAACTTAAGACATCTTGGTGCGACCGGAGAGGGAGAGATAAGCAATGAACATTATTAACATTTTGGCGGGACCTATAATTGGTTCTATGATCGGTTATGTAACAAATTATATTGCAGTAAAAATGTTGTTTCGACCATTACACCCAATAAAAATAGGGAATTTCAGGCTACCTTTTACCCCTGGGATTTTCCCGAAAAGAAAAGAACAATTAGCCAAGGCATTGGGTAAAGCGGTTGGCAATAACCTTTTGACCGGGGAAGATATAGAAAATATGTTTCTAACGGAGGAGATGAAGGAAAAAGTTATTACCGAAATAGGTAATTTATTATGTACAGAAGAATATACCATAAAGAATTTATTAGCTGCTTATTTCCAGCAAGATGATTATGTTCGCGGAAAAACACAATTAGAAAAGTTAATTTGCGAAAAAATCGTTTCAGGGATTTCCAAGTTAGATCTGGGAAAAATCATAGCCAGGGAAAGTGGGCGGGTGATTAAAGAGAAAACTCAAGGAACAATGCTTGCTCTACTGGTAAACGATAAACTAATCGCCTCGTTAGCTACCCCAATGGGGGAAAAGATTGAAACATATATCAAGGAGAATGGAAGAGAGATAATAAGGCCAATCGTCAATAAAGAAATTGAAATACTTGAAAATCGGCCAATCGGTGATCTCGTACGGGAAGTAGACATAGACAAAGAACAGCTGTTAGGGATGTTTGACAAGATTTATACTGAATTTATCCGAAAGAAAGTAGCGGGGTTTATTAAGCAGTTTGATATCGCAGGCGTAGTAGAACAAAAAGTTAACGATATGGATGTTTTGGAAATAGAAGAACTTGTGTTTTCCGTAATGAAAAAAGAATTAAATGCAATTGTTAATTTAGGAGCACTGATTGGTCTACTAATAGGAACGTTAAATATCTTTATATAGAGGGTCGTGCCCTTAGATAATCGTACCCCCTCAAAATCCAGTATCATCCGAATAAGGAATTAATCCCGAGCAAATTGCTCGGGAGATTTACTTTCGGCAAAGAAATAAGTGACAAGCAATTCCTTCAGGTGGAAGGAAGTGTTTATTTTAATGTCGAAATAATATGAATTTTGAAAGGTTAAAGCTTGCAACAATTAGAAACAAGTGATTCTTTTGGTGAAAGATGCTTTTGTTAAAGGAAACGCCTAATGATTAATTCTAAATTAAATAAAAGGCCGGAATGGTGGAAGATACTGACAACGATGAGAATAGCGATTATCCTTTTGATAACTCTGGGGATTCTTGCTTCGCTAGGTACTCTTATTCCCCAGGGAGCCCCGGCTGATTTTTATCTGCAATATTATGGCCCTTATCTGGGCAGACTAATTCTATTTTTTATCCTTGACCAAATGTATAGCTCTTGGTGGTTCTTAGGGTTAGGGGCACTTTTTAGTCTTAATCTTTTGCTTTGTTCCGTTCGTAGAATTGAATCTCTTAAACATATTAGGGATGCAGGATCAGTCTTTCAAAAGAGCTACGGTTGGCAGGTAAGTGGTTCGATCTCCGATAAAGCTGAAAGTAAGGTTTTTAGATTAAAAGAAGGAGAGCAACTTGCCCTTAATTCCCCCGAAAAGCTGGTTTTAAAGACCATAAAATTTAGTTATCTATAAAAATACTAAGCCGGAAAAAATGATATCCGGCTTTACTTATTTGATCCTTTTTAAACGAGCGGTTTCCATCTCAAGGAAATCAACCTTTTTTTCTAGTTTTTCTAAAGAGGTTATTATTCTCTCATTTACCTCTTGTTGGGCTTCTCGGGCATCAAAGAGGGCGGTGATCTTAGTGGTAAGATTGTTTTCCATCCTCACTACTATCTGACGAAGTTCGGAGATATTGCCTTGCATAGAGGATTGCCCTTGACGAAGTTCGGAGATATCGCCTTGCATGGAGGATTGCCCTTGACGAAGTTCGGAGATATCGGCTTGCATAGAGGATTGCCCTTGACGAAGTTCGAGAATATCATTCTGCATAGAAGAAATATTACCCTGCATCTGACTTTGACCGTCCGTCAATACTTTTAATTGTTTTAGGATCAAATCCTGAAATTTTTGTCCTTCCATGGTTTATCCTTTCAACTTCTTTTACAGAATCGGTTTATTTAATTATATACTATTTCCACTTCCAAAAACAGGTATTAAATATAACCTTTTATACTTAATTTTACAATGGATCCTTGGAAAGCTTAATCTTGTTAATAAAGATCATTCTTGACATTCTCTGACATTTAAGTATAATTAATATTAGAAGGTCAGGATTGGTCAGAATATCAAACTTGATCAGCGTATATTTAAAAAATATTAGCATTTTGGGAGGTGTTTTAGTATGTTTAGCTTGGTTCCTTTTAGAAGCGGTGGTCTAGGTAGACGAAGGGATTCATGGGATATGGACAACATCTTTGAAAATTTCTTTAAGGATTCCATGTTCCCTGCCTTCTACGCTAATAATAGTCAAATGAAAGTGGATATTCAGGAGAATCCTCAAGAGTTTGTGATTGAGGCAGAGATTCCGGGAGTGATGAAAGAAGAAATCAATTTAGAGATTGATGATAACCGTTTGACTATCTCTGTCAACAAAAAAGATGAAATTAACGAAGAAAAAGAGAACTATATTCGGAGAGAGAGACGTACCTCTTCCATGGTTCGAACCTTTGCTGTCGAAAATATTCTTCCGGATAAGGTATCTGCCAAATACGAAAATGGGGTCTTGACTATTATTTTGCCTAAAAAAGTGGAAACCGCACCAAAGTATAAAAAAGTAAAAATCGAGTAAAAGGAAAAAGCCACTGCATCGGATTCCTCGTTTGCAGTGGCTTTTTTGTTGTGCGCCCAGCATGGGCGTAAACTAGTCGGTGAAAGTCCGATACGG
>CALBJS010000056.1 GCA_937892995.1 uncultured Peptococcaceae bacterium
TGGTCAATCTTTTTGCTCGCCCTGTTTTGCTTGCCATCTCTTGACCTCCTTCTTTTTCTTTAAGGCATAATTATTAAGTAAAACAAATCATAATAACTTTTGTAACTTAAAATATCCAATACGGTTATTATTGCAATATTTATGCCAAGAATATATTAAGAATAGAACCTTAGCTAAAGCAAATAATACGATCGACAACATTACTAATAATTCGTAGAATTACCTTTCTTTTTCAACATATCAAATGAGCTAGCATTAATGTTTCATGTCAGTTTATAGCGAATTTTGAGTTTAATGGTCGGCAAAAATTTTATACCTTAGGGGTCGAATCTCTTCTCCCCAATTAAAAGCTTAAAAATATCCATGCTTATTTTCTCATATTCCAATTACGTTTTTCAGAATAATATCTATTTTGACACGAACGGACGTTCGTTATTTGTTTATCTTCAATGTCGTTTATCCTCTTTTTAAGAATTATTTTATCAAAGATCATTCGCTGGACAAATGAGAAAGTCTACCATATCTCCAGCACTTTCTGAACGACTAACGATATTGCTGCTACTGCAAACCAGCAACAAAGTCCTAAAAATATAGGTTTCAGACCATTAGTAATGAGCCTTTTAAAATTAGTATTAAGCCCTATTGCCACCATGGCCATGATAATTATGAATTTACCTATTGTGACTAGCAAGTGAGAAAAGGAGACGGGAATATGGGCGAAAGTATTGATTAGAGCTGCACTAACAAAGCCGATAACAAACCAGGGGAAGATCCTGGAGATCTGGAATGAACTTCCCCCCGCGGCATTCCTTTTTCGGACAGTATATATTGCCAGAACAAGAGTAATTGGGACAATCATCAAGGTCCTTGTAAGCTTAACAATGGTTGCCATACTTAGAGCCGTATTATTCTGAGCAACGGTGCTCCATGAAGTGGCTGCTGCTACAACGGAGGAAGTATCGTTTATCGCAGTCCCTGCCCACATCCCAAAGCCTACATCACTCATCCCTAATAAGTGGCCTAAGGCCGGAAAAATAAAGACAGCTACAATATTAAAGAGGAAAATCGTCGACATGGCCTGAGCAACATCCTTATCTTTTGCTTGGATAACAGGAACTGTTGCCGCTATTGCTGAACCACCGCATATTGACGTTCCAACACCAATGAGGGTTGTCATCTTACCATTAATCCTCAAGACTTTGCCCACAAAATAAGCTGTTAAAAAAGATGTCGTAAGCGTGAATAGCATAATATAAAGTGTTTGGCTGCCAACTTTGATCACCTGAAAGAGATTCATTTCAAACCCTAGCAGGATAATTGCATACTGCAATAAATTTTTAGAAGTATATTTTAGCCCCCCGGAAAGCAAGCAATCTATTTTCTCGAATTTTAGAACCATCGTCATAGCCATACCCATGAGTATTCCAAAAACGGGACCCCCGATAACTGGAAATACCCTCCCTAAAAAATACGCCGGAATGGCGATTAAAAAGCAAAACAGTATTCCGGGACTAAATATCTTAATCTGTTTCATCTTAACTGCTACCTCCTTATTCTGCCTGCCTTTGTATTCTAATGTTTGCTTTATACTAAGTAAAATACTATTATATAATGAATATGATAGCTAATAGCCTATATATGGAGGAGCATTATGACCTTAAGGCATTTAAAAATATTTATTGCCGTAGTGAACTTTGGAAGTATGACAGCCGCCGCCGAAGCTTTATATATTGCCCAACCGACCGTAAGTCAAGCAATAGCGGAGCTTGAAAACCATTATGGTGTCAAGCTCTTCGATCGTCTATCTAGGCGTCTGTATATCACTGAAGTGGGGAAACAATTCTTGAGTTATTCCAGACATATCGTCACTCTCTTTGAAGAGATGGATCAAATCATGAAGAACCCGGATAAAAGTGGGATTTTAAAAATTGGGGCCAGTATTACAGTTGGAGCACGTCTTTTGCCACGACTTACCAATGACTTTGCCGATACATATTCCTCTATACGAATTCAAGCGGTAATCAATAACACCAGGGATATCGAAAGCCTGATCATGAAAAATACTATTGATTTTGGAGTAGTGGAAGGAATTGTGCATTCTTCGGATCTTATTTCCCATGCCTTTATGGACGATGAGTTAGTCCTTGCAGCAGGAAAACAGCATCCCCTATCTAAGTGCCAATATATATCTTCCTCTGAACTTGAAAATCTTGACTTTATTGTAAGAGAGCAAGGCAGCGGTACAAGAGAACTATTTGAAAGTGCCCTGGCCGCTAAGGAAATCAAATGGCGGCTTAAATGGGAATGTAATAATCCCGATGGCATAAAAAGTGCTATTATTAATGGAATCGGCGTTTCCTTTATTTCTAAAAGGCTTATTGAGGAAGAAATAAAAGGAGAAAGGCTTAGCATTATTAAAGTTAACGGTCTCGACTTAAAGCGTAAATTTAGTATCATTTATCATAAAAATAAATACCTTACAGAGTCGATGAAAGCCTTTTTTGATTTGTGTTATTCATTGCCTAGCCGCCTAGACTTTTAACCGCTAATCCAGGGCCTCTTCTTTACCCCATTTAAGAGCGGAACAAAACGACAATAATCATACCAAGTATCCGTATAGCCATCTTCAGACTTAGACTCTTTCTGTCTCACTAGGAGGCGGTACACCTCCTCTTCGGCCATAAGCGGAGCGACTATCTTACCTCCCTCAGCTAACTGAGAAAGCCACGAATCCTCAATTCTTTCAGTTCCTGCTGTGACTATTATCCCGCGATAAGGGGCATTTTGGTGATATCCTTCTCGACCATCACCTATTATGCCGTGAATATCATAGGATAGGTTTTGAAACACCTTTCTCGCCCTTTCCGCTAATTCTTCAATTCTTTCGATAGTAGTAACCAACATCCCCATCTCGGCAAGCAAGGCCGCTTGATAACCTGACCCTGTCCCTATTTCTAACATTTTATCCCCTTTAGCCAAAGATAATAATTCCGTCATTCTTGCTACCATAAAGGGTTGGGAGATAGTTTGTTCTTCGCCAATCGAGAGCGGTAAATCAAGATAGCTGTATTCCCGAAACTGTTCGGGCACAAATAAATGCCTGGGAACTCTTTTCATTGCGTCCAATATTCGTAGATTAATTATACCCTGTGGTGCTACATGACCCTCTACCAAAATTTCAGCTAATTCTCGCCAATTATCCAGAGCCTATCCCTTCTTTCCGAAGTTTTAATCTTATAATAACAAGAACAGATCCTTAGAAAGTATTCCCTTCTGTAAATGCTGAGGGAAATAATGTATAATCGGGTTAGTTTCATATTTTTAAAAATAGGAGCTGTATATGGAATATCTTAGAGTAGGAAATAAAGTAATAGAATATGAACTGTATAAAAGTACTAAAGCTAAAAGGGTGTGTATAACTATCAAGAATCAGCTCGTAAGAGTTGCTGTCCCCCCAGGTTTCACCTTTGAATATGCCAAGGTCTTTCTGGAAAATAATAAGGAATGGATCTTAAAAACCCTTCAAAAACAACAAAATACGTCTAAAAGTGCACAGCCTAAAAAGTATATAGCTGGCGAAAAGTTCCTTTACCGGGGACGAAATTACCCTTTAGTAATCGAAAACACTCTTGGTCCGGAATTCTATACTGTATTCAAAGGAAGCCGTATCATTACCTATGTTCCTCCCGGGCTTTCTATCCGGGAACAGAGCTTAATGATCAAAAAGTTAGTCGAGAAATGGTACCGTGGACAAGCTGAAAATATCCTTCCCGAGCAAGTAGATTACTATTCAAAATTACTCACTCTCCCCTATA
>CALBJS010000057.1 GCA_937892995.1 uncultured Peptococcaceae bacterium
GCCATGGGCCTGCATGGATACTGCGTAGATGAAATCGGGTTTTTCGGTTTGCTGCAGTACTTGGAGAACTCTCTTAGAAAGTTCGGTGTCTCGGATATAGGGGCCGTTATACTCGGGATTAATGAAGAATTCCTTGCTGATGAATTTATTAAATCCCAAGTCTTTATAGACCAGGTTACGCCGGTAGAACCAGTTATCATAAGTGTGAATAGCGGTCGCTTCATAGCCTTGTCTTTTTAGAATAGTGGGCAAGGCTTCCAGAGGTTTATGAACAAATTGGACATAGGGGATAATGCCCTGGGGAAGAAAGTGGGTGGAAAGTCCCGTTAAGACTTCGAATTCGGTATTAGCTGTTCCGCCTCCATAGACCGGGGCGAGCATGACCCCGTTAGTGTGTTTTTGCTGAAGGGAGTGAAAATAGGGAATAGGATCCTCGCTATAAGAGATGCCCTCTAAAACTGTGGGGTCCCAAAAGGCCTCACTCATCACGAAGATAATATTAGGGGTGAAGTCAGGATCCACAGGATAGGAGGGGTTAGACCGGCCAAGGATATCCTCAACCGTTCGACTCCGATAGTCACCCGGTTCATCTATAGATAGATACTTGGAATTAAGCAGAAAACCTAAGAGCATGCCGTTCTCTTCGTAGTTGGTTTTTTGGCTCCAGTTAATTAAACGTAAAGAAAATGTTTTCTGGAGGGGGATGTATTGAGTTAAGGAAAAAAATAAAGCAAAAGCTAGGACTGCAGTCAGAATCTTCTGAGGGGCCAGGTATTTTTCCTTAGGAATGAATAAGAAACCGATCAGAATTGCAGCCGCCAAGATAGCGATTAATAGCAGGGGGATGAGGGGCCCCATAGGAAGTCCTTCAAAGCTTTGGGAGATATTCAGGGCTTCTTTACCTAGCTTAAAATCCCAAGGGAGGAGCGGTTCTCCTCTTAAGACTAGTTTTTGGCGGCTAATAAAGCCGAAGATAGAGAATAAAGACACAAATAAGACCCCAAGAGTTACATAGACTCTGCGGGGCAGAAAATAGAAGATATTTATCAAACCGAAAATAATGGCATAGCATACTAAGAATTGATTCGGGTAATGGGTTAGCCAAAACAGGGTATTGCCTAAGCTCCCCCGATATACAGATTCCGATATAAATAATGTTAAGAAAGGTATAAATGTTAACAGACCAATATTAAACAATTTCTCTCTCCCACGGAACAGGATGGTATCCTTATATATTTCGTCAAAAGTTAATTAAATCCTTTTTATGGGATACTCTTATGCAATTATCATTAAAAAATAGCAACATGAAGAAAGAGACAGCCAATTAAGTATTAGCTGTCTTTTCTTAAGCCGAGGACATCTATAGCACGAGCCAGCTCGTTAATGTTATACGAGAGATCAGCTAGCTTCTTTTCGATACGGATTAATAGGTAAGCACTGACGACAATGGGGAAACCGAAATTACTGATCTGGACGAGGAATTCTTCCATAGGGGTTCACCTTCTTTATTTAGACGGTTTCTTTCTGGAGGGTTCTTATGGTGATTTAATTTTTCACTTTTCCGCATGGTTACATCTCTTATTAATATGCAGGATAATCCTCCTTAGGTCAAGGGCTTATTCCGCCAAGTTTTACCAACTTAAAGCATATTAGTCTTAGGATTTATTTGCTTTCTGGGGTGGTGGTAAGAAGTGTCCCTTAGACATATATATAAGGGACACTCTTTGAGTAACTGTAAAGAGAGCTTAAGCAGATGGTGGGTCATAGAGGTCATTAGTGGTGGTATCGATGATCTTAATGTCCCGCTTGGCTGTCAGATCTCCGCCGGCACTGGTGAAGATGTTCTTAGCGATGATTAAGTCCATGGCGGCTTCGATATCGCTACCGACTAGATCTTCTCTAGGTTCGGGAAGAGTGATACTGACGGCACTTCCCCCGGCATTCTCAAAGGTTATTCGGAGGACTTTACTGGTAGAGGTGGCCATAGCTATTACCTCCTTTCTTAAGATAGTTAGACTCCCGAAGTTAGCACTTATTTTTCACTTTCTAATTTACTTTTCGGCTTAAGGGAGCCTACTGTAGATGGATTCTTCAGTATTGAGGAATGGGGAACATTCCCGGAAGATTATTCGTTCACAAGTTCGGAACGATCGTCTCGGCGGACACCTATTAGGGGGTACTCGAGCAGTCCGAAGAGGGCTTCGGCGGCATCATAGATATCCTGATCGACAGCGGTGGTCTTGATTCCGGTAAAGCTCTTCTGACGAGTGATTGGGGAACCTGAACCTGTGACACCGGTTTGATACTGGGCCACGAGGACGGACCCGATAGGGGTAGATACGACAGCCATATTTAAACCTCCTTTCCTAAGTATTCAAGCCTAGCCAATCTTGGCAAATCCCAGGAATGAAGCTATTCGAGCCTCTTGGGAAGGCTTGTCAGGGGCAGGAACTATGTTCGGGGCAAAAAAGCAACCGGGGCTGCCCGGCTGCCTATTTACTTTTCAGTTTGGCGGGCAAGTCATTCTGAGAAAGTCCGCCGAACATATGTTCGGTTATAATTATAGCGAATTACATTTCAAGTGTCAAGCTAATTACTGGAAAAACTTATAGAAAAATATTACATAATATTCTACATGAATCGACATCAAATCCATTGACTGAGAGGATAAATAAAGATAAGATAAAGAGTGTGCTGACCGGCTGGTCGGTTTTGCATGTCAAACATATTATAAAGGAAACAATATGAGCGGGGGATTAATGAGATGAGTCTAAAAGACAAATGGAAGAAGTTTAAAGGGATAAGTAGGACGAAAAAGATTATTACCATCGTCGTCGTGTTAATCCTGATCTTATTTTTGATAGGAAGGATCATGGGGTCTCGTGGCGAGAATCAGCCGGTAGAAGTAAAACAGAGCTATATTCCGGTGAATGCCCAGACAGTTCAGAAACAAGATATTTCTACGAATATTACCCTGAGTGGGAAGATCCAAGCCGATAAGGAAGCGGCTGTCCTGCCTAAGACTATGGGCAGAGTCCAGTCTATCGCCGTGAAAGTGGGCGATGTAGTTAAGAAGGATCAGGTACTTTTTAGTCTGGATAGAGCGGATATGCAGGCTACTTACGATCAAGCGGCTGCTGGCTATGCCCTTGCCGAGGCTGCTTATGAGATGAATCAAGATAAATATGAGAAGGCTAAGGCTGATTACGAGAAGGCCAAACAACTTTATGAGATTGGGGCTATATCCAAGGCAGATCTGGAGATGGCCGAATTGCAGGCCTCCGATGCAGTCCTCCGCACGGCAGAAGCTCAATTCGCTCAGGCGAAATCCCAATATGATGCGGTCTCTAAGAGTTATAACGATATGGATGTGAAAGCCCCCATCGGCGGGATAGTCACCGCCCTAGATGTCAAGATCGGGGATATGGCCACTAATGCTGCTCCTGCGGCTACAGTGGTGGATATGGAAACGGTGTATGTCAATGTCAGTATCAGTGAGAAAATTATTAATCTTATTAAAGGTGACCAGGAAGTCCTGGTAGATATAGCTTCAGCTAAGAAGAGTGTGAAAGGTAAAATAGACAGTCTTAGTCTGTCTGCTGACCGCCAGACCGGAAAATACGAACTTAAAGTTTTTATCGATAATAAAGATCGTTTTATCAAACCCGGGATGTTCGCTAAGGTTACGATCGATACAGCTACGAAAAAAGATGTCCTGGCCGTGCCGGCAGAAGCCATCACTTTTCATAATGGCCTTAATGTGGCTTATGTGATCGAAGGTAACAAAGTGCAAGAGCGGGAAGTGACTACCGGGCTGGAAAATGGCAAACAAACAGAAGTCCTAAGTGGCCTGAGTGAAGGGGAAGTCATCGTTATTAAGGGGATGAATTTTGTTAAGGATGAATCTGAGATTAAGCTTATTGAGCTAGATGGGGTACCGGTCAATCAGGAAGCTCAGCAGAATAGTGGAACGGACAACGGGGAGGATATGGAGGATCAGAAGGAAGGAACTCAGGCGGGAGGGGGCACTGAGCAGTGAAACTCTCGGAAGTAGCAGTAAAGCGTCCAGTCACTGTCCTGATGATGATCTTCATCGTCCTTATTCTGGGCTTCGTATCTTTTACCAAGATTCCTCTGGATCTGATGCCCGAGATGGAGATTCCGGTAGCTGTGGTCAGCACTACTTACTCAGGGGTCGGACCTCAGGAAGTGGAGAAGCTTATTACTCAGCCTTTGGAAGAAATAGTAGGTACTACCCAGAATATCGACAGCCTGAACTCTATCTCTAGAGAAGGGGCTTCGATGATTATTACCCAATTTGCTTTTGGAACAGATATGGAAAATGCTTCCCTGGAGCTCAGGGAAAAGATCGACCTGGTTAAAGGGCGTTTGCCTGAAGGTGCAGGGCAGCCCATGGTCTTTAAATTTGACCCTACGGCTATGCCGGTTATGATGTTGTCCCTTTCTTCAGAGGGTATGAGTCCTTCCGAACTTCAGATCTTAGCTGAGGATACCATTAAGCCCAGATTAGAAAGGGCAGAGGGTGTGGTATCCGTAGAGATTATCGGTGGAGTTAAGGATATTGTTGAGATCAGAGCAAGCAGTGAAAAACTCCAGGGCTACGGTGTAAGTATGGATTATGTAGCGGGTATCTTAAGAGCTGAAAACTTTAGCATGCCCGGCGGTAGTGTACAAAAGGGTGATCAGGAACTGAAGGTAAAGACTTCCGGCGAGTTCCAATCCGTGGAAGAAATTCAAGAACTTTTGATACCCCTCCCCAATGGGACTACGATTCAACTTAATGACCTGGCTGAGATCGAACTGAAAACTAATGAGCCGACTTCTATCTCTAAAGTTAATGGTAAGAATAGTATCGATATGATGGTGAGCAAACAGTCCGGGACTAATACTGTTAAGGTATCGGAGGCTGCCCATAAGGAAGTTTCCTCCCTCGAGCGGGAATTGGACGGAACCAAGCTGGTGACAGTCTTTGATACGGCCGATTATATCAAGAAATCCTTAGACAGTATGTTCTCCAGCGGTCTTGTTGGAGGTCTTCTGGCTGTAGCTATTCTTTATTTGTTCCTTAGAAATCTGCGAACTACATTTATTATTGCGGCAGCTATTCCGATTTCGATTATCTCTACATTCTGTTTATTGTATTTCTCAGGCATCACCCTGAATATGATGACTTTGGGTGGGCTGGCCTTAGGAATCGGAATGTTGGTGGATAATTCTATTGTGGTCTTGGAGAATATTTACCGTTTTCGTCAGAACGGCTACTCCAGGATAGAATCAGCCGTTAAAGGCTCTTCGGAAGTAAGCATGGCTCTTGTCGCTTCGACAGCTACGACCTTGGCGGTATTTCTGCCGATAGTCTTTGTGCAGGGGCTTACGTCGACTATTTTTAAACAGTTAGCTATGACGGTGAGCTTTTCTTTAGTAGCATCCCTGATTGTAGCCTTAAGCTTGGTTCCGATGCTTTGCTCTAAGCTTTTAAAGGTAGATAAGAGTAAACAGGCCATTAATGGTTTTAATCCTATTCTTATAGCTGAGGGTGGGAAACCTGCGGACTATGAAGATAATAAGAAAGGTTTTTTAGGTAAGATTTTCAACTTCGATAAAATTTATGATAAATTCGATCTCTTTTTTGATGAAGTTCGGATAAAATATGGCAAAATTTTGGCCTGGGCCTTGGAACACCGCAAAAAAGTAGTGGTTATGGCTACGATAGCTTTCTTTGCCTTTATGGGTTCCATCGGATTTGTGGGAGCTGAGTTCTTCCCATCTACAGATGAAGGCTTCGTCCAGATTAGTGTTCGCCTCCCGGATGGAGCAGAATTGGAAAATACGATGAGTATTATGGAAGAGATCGAAGCTAAAATCGGGAAAGATATCCCCGAAGTAGACACGGTTTTCCTTGAGGCCGGCTATACGGGTAATATGTCGGGAACTTCCATGGGCAACAGTGGTACTATCTATATTCAACTTACCGATTTATCGGAACGCAAACGGGGAGTGAATGAATTAACCGATCTCATCAGAAGCAGGGTTATCGATACTCCCGGAGCCGAGATTAAGGTTTCTCCTATGCAATCCATGGGTGGCATGGGAACTGGGGGTACTCCTATTAATATTAGTGTCCATGGGGATGACCTGGATATCCTTAAGAATATCGGGGATGACTTTAAAAATATCCTTAATGGAATCGAAGGAACCCGGGAAGTGGAGTCAAGTTATGAAGATGGGATACCCGAAGTGGAGATTAATATTGATCGGGTAGTAGCAACAGAATATGGCCTAAATGCTAGTCAGATTGCTCAGGCTGTCAAAGGAGTAATCTCCGGGACGACGGCAACTAAGTTCAAGTATGCCGGCACGGAGATCGATGTCATCATTAAAGGTGATGAGTATTATAATGAAAATATGTCAGGCTTGGAACAGATTCCTATTAATACTAGTAAAGGGTTCCCAGTCAGCTTAGGACAAGTGGCAGATGTGAGTATCAAACGCGGTCCGGTTTCTATCAACCGCCAAGATCAGGAGAGGGTAATCACAGTATCTTGCCAGTTAAGCGGCCGGGATGTAGGAAGTGTATCCAAGGATATTCAGGCAGCTTTGGCTGAGTATCAGATGCCGGATAAGTACTATTATAAAACGGGTGGTGACCAACAAGAAATGGTCGAGGCCTTCAGTGATTTAGGGCTAGCCCTGATATTAGCTGTCGTCCTGGTCTATATGGTCATGGCTTCTCAGTTTGAATCCCTACTCTTTCCGTTTATTATCATGTTTGCCATGCCTCTAGGGTTTGCCGGAGGGGTCTTCGGCTTATTTGCAGCCGGTAAACCTTTAAGTGTTCCCGCTATTATTGGCTTAATTATGCTGGCTGGGATTGTAGTTAATAATGCCATTGTCCTAGTGGATTATATTAATGTCCGCCGG
>CALBJS010000058.1 GCA_937892995.1 uncultured Peptococcaceae bacterium
AATTTTCTCAGACATATTCGCAGCTCCTCCTTGGTATAGGTTGGTGTGGTAACTTTATCTTACCAAGCAGTTGCGTTTATGTCTTTATTTATTAGACATGCTTTTTTGAATTTGCGAAATTAATGATACCTTATCCCGAAACCGCTTGAAATAAGGCTATTTTCCCTCTATCAACAACGCACATTCAACATGCCTTGATGATGCCGCTGGAACCTAGCAGGGTCTTATAATTAGATAATAACGAAGGAGCCGTACTGAAATAACTAAGTTTTCAGCACAGCCCCTTTCCCTCTTTCAATCGCTTTTCTCTGCCGGAATGCTTATTTCAAGCTGATCTCGTCTTTCACCTTGTCCGAAACAGCTCCCCAGCTGCCGAAGATATAGAGTTTTTCAATGTCCAGCCCTTTCAGATAATCCCAAACTTGGGAACACAAATATTAATAATATATCGAAGAATTTTTTACTCTGACGGAGATTAATAGTTTTTCTATTCTTTAATTTACCTTAAGTTTTTGGGAGTTTTTATTATTTGTCCCCGGGATGGGTGTTGCTACTATAAAAAGGACAATAAGGCTTCTCTGACAATTTTAGCTGCCAAGATAGCAGTCCTTTCACTGAAATCCAACTGGGGACACACTTCTACCAGATCAAATCCCACAACATTAAGATCCCCTAAAAGATGAATCGCTTGGATGATCTCTCTGGAAGTACAACCTCCCGGCTCCTGAGTTCCCGTGCCGGGGGCAAAAGCGGGGTCTACCACGTCGATATCTAAAGAGACAAAGACCGGATAGCCTTTTAATTCTTCATTTACTTCTTTAAGCGGTTTTAAGACTTCATGCGGATACAGCCTTGTGTTTTTCTCGGCGTATTCGAATTCTTCTTTTATACCTGAACGAATTCCAAACTGAAATACTCTCCCCGGCCCTAACACTTCAGCTACCTTGTACATCACTGTCGAATGGGAAAGTTCTTCACCATAATAGTCTTTTCTAAGGTCCGCATGGGCATCAAAATGGATGATTCGTAAATCAGGATATTTTCGGACAAAGGCTTTTACGATCGGATAACTTACTAGGTGTTCTCCACCTAAGAAGATTGGAAACTTACTATCTTCAAGAAGGATACCGGCCGCTTTCTCGATCATCTCCAAAGAAGCACCTGCATTACCAAAAGGAAGTGCTAGATCACCTAGATCACAATAATTGTAATCCTTTAGGCTTCGATTCAGATAGAAACTATATTCTTCAAGAGCAGTCGAAACATTTCTAATAGCTAAGGGACCATTTCTGGCCCCCGGTCGATAACTTACCGTATAATCCATGGGTAGCCCCATAATAACTGCCTGAGCTTGTTCATAAGAGGACTTGGCTCCCATAAATATCCCTAGTCTTTCTATTGTTCCGTTAAATTTTCCTTTAGACATCTTTATTCCCCTCTGGCAAATCCGTATATCCTATTTTTTTACTTTCTTTAGTACCTTAAAAATGTTTAATCTCCATCTGCCCGAAGCATCACTTTTTTACTTAGATGCTACCTTCTCCTCAGTAATTATTTCCTTATAACTTATCGAACGAGTATGCCTGGTATGGGACCATTCTTTACGATTGCGATGCAAAAATCCGGCAAATATAATAGGAATCCAACTATACATGAAAACCGGGTATAAAATCAATCCCCAATAAGCTCTCCAAGGGACTCTATCTAAGAACAAAGCTATGGCCGGGAAAACCATAATCGCACCGGATACTATCTGCCAACTTATCCACGGAAAATAATAAAAAAGATTAGTATAGTAAGGATGGAGGAACGATAAGCCATGTATCAATAAAAAGAAAGTGCCTAAAATAGTGAAAAAAGGTTGGAAAAGATGGATGGCTGCATCAAAGAACATCCATTTTCTTTCTCTGAATCCTTTTTCTAAAAGAAGAATAAGGTACCTGCCGGCAACATCCACCTGACCTTGGGCCCAACGTTTACGTTGGCGGCAAGATTGCATAAAAGTAAGCGGTTTTTCATCATATACTACGGCATCATGTGCCCAACTTGTCTTCACGTCATAGAGTAAGGCTTTCATCGTGAATTCCAGGTCTTCAGTCAAGGAATGAGCACCCCAACCCACTTTCTTTAACACATCATAAGAGATGCACATACCAGTACCGGCCAAAGTATTAGAAATACCTAAATTAAACCGGGCTAACTGAATAAGCCTGTTCATATACCAGAACGCTATGGAGAAAGTATTAGTAACCCAAGTATCATAAGGATTCTTAGAATCTATGTAACCTTGGATTATTTTTTCTCCCTCGCACAATTTATTATTCATCTCTAAAAGGAAATTATCCTTAACTAGATTATCGGCATCAAAGATTACAAAGGCATCGTAATCTTTATTTAAAGCATATACCTTTGCAAATAACCACTCTAGGGCATAACCTTTACCCCGTTTTGTATCATTATATCGTTGATAAACATTGGCCCCTGCCCTCCTAGCTAAAAATGCTGTCTCATCTGTGCAATTATCAGCAACCACATAAATATCAAAAAGGGCTCGGGGATAATTTAAGCTTTTTAAATTATCAATTAATGGTACTATTACTTGTTCCTCGTTATGAGCAGCGACAACTATGGCAAATTTACTGACCGGGACGTAATCCTTCTTCTCCGGTTTTCTCTGCATCCCGATAATAGCAAGGATAAAATAGTAAAGTGTTATAAAAATGACTAAAAGTTGAATTGAAATCATAATTATATTAAAGATCTGTCCTAAAATGCTAGTATATGTCTCCAAATTATAAACCTCCTCAATTTATAAATTGTAACAGATATCGTACCGGCCCGCAATAAAGCTTGTACAATATCTGGTTTTTAAAGTCTTTATATCTTTTAAAATGAATTTAAGACAATATTGTCCATATATATCCACTTTTTTTGATCTAATCCTAAAAAATATTAAACTATTTAATATTGGTATAGAATAATGGCTAATAACAATTATAAAAACCGACTTTATTATCTTCTGTTTCTGGAAAGTTTAAAATAAAGCATAACAATCATAGATATAATAAAAACCAATAATACTAAACTTATCTTTAGGGCGAAAAACACCGAAGACCAGTAGGTACCTGCGACTTGAGTACCACTTACCAAGGGAATCATATTTCTAAAGATTGCCGCAAAAGCCTGCCCAATTATGATCAATAAGAAAATTCCCGATGCAATAAATAGTATTCCCATTACACCAAGCGGACTATCCAGCCGCCGTTTTTTAACAGAATGTCTTTTCCACCAATAATATTCAATAAGCAATTCACGACGAATACGCTCCCACATAAATCGTCACCTCATTAATAGCTTATGAATATGTAGAGCTCTAAAGAATCTTAGACTAATAAATTTAGGATTCCCTTAGAAGACAGCCTCTTTTAAAATGCTGATCGTGAACTGTACTGCCTTTTCCATCTCGCTTATCTTTTGATACTCTTCCTTAGTATGAGGATTTCCATTTCCTAAACCTAAAGCAACGCAAGGTATACCCCTAGAATTAAGAATATTGGCATCCAGTCCTCCTCCTGTTGCCTTAAGATTTACTTCTACCCCTAATATTTCTCCTGCCTTAATAGCAGTCGTAATGGCAGGGTGTGTATGGGGTATAGTAAAAGCTTCGTAAGCTAGCTCTCTAATAATATTCAGCTTAGCGTTATGTTTCAATACCGCATTTTTAAAACTATCTATTATTTTCTGGGTTTCATTCTCTAACTTTGCTTTATCGCGACTCCTTACTTCTGCCTTAATATCGACCTGTTCAGCGACAATGTTTCGTCCCTTACCGCCGTTAATAATACCAAAGTTACTCGTTGTCTCTTCATCTAACCTTCCGGAGGGAATACTGTTAATAGCTTCTGAGACCACTACGATGGCATTAACCCCTGTTTCAGGTGCTAAGCCTGCGTGGGCGGCTTTACCTTCAACTACTAAGTCAAGGGTAATGTGAGAAGGAGAGGCATTTACTACAGTCCCAACCGGACCATCTCCATCTAAAACATAGCCGAATTTTGCTTGAAATTCATAGTCTAGGTTCTTAACTCCAATAAGTCCGACTTCCTCTTGTACCGTAAAAAGGACTTCAATTGGGCCATGGGGTATAGTGCTATCCTCTTTAAGAATACTTAACACCCCTAAGATAACAGCAATTCCCGCTTTATCATCTGCACCCAGAATAGTATGTCCGTCACTGTAGATGAACCCATCTTTAACCTGAGGAATCATCCCTTCTGTAGAAACTATGGTGTCCATATGAGCAGCCAGCATGATCGTAGGTTTATCTTTGCCTCCCGGATATACCGCTATAATATTTCCAGTGTCACTCCCTGTTTGGCTGGCTGAATTATCTTCATATATTTCAGCCCCCAGAGTTTGTAACCTTTTTTTTAAATAACTTGCTAGTTTACCTTCTTTTTTAGAAGGACTATTAATCTTAGTAAGCCCCAGGAATTCGTCGACAACATTTATTTTCATCTTATTACCTCCAGGTTTAGTTGCTTTTAAAAAATGCCTATTATTATATAGACGTATAATAAACTAAAATCTCTTCAATCCACTCCCTAAAAAGTAGTTTCTTTTTAGGATTTTTTTATCACCTATATAATTCAACAAGAATTTAAACAATATGTAAATACTTAAATTGAATAGTCCTTTGATTTCTTTTACTACTTTTATTTCATCTTTTTTATTATTTTGATTATAAACCTTTTGTCTGCAAAAACCCATGTCCGCGACCTCCACAGGATAGTTCCTGTCATTCAGGCTATATCTTAAACAGTGAAGAATCCGTGGATAATTTCAGCAATGATTATGATATACTTTTTGACGAAGACATGGAATAAACCTTAGCCTTTTCTGTAAAACTTTTTAGCCGATGCGTATTAATGTGCATCGGCTAGTTATACTTCTTATTCCTCTTCAATAGCCCAATCTTTAACCCTAAGCACCGCTTTTTGCCATCCTTTATAGTACTTTTTCCCGCTTTCTTCCGCCATTTCCGGTTGGAAAGAACGATCGATTTTGGTACGGTCTGTCAGTTCATCTTTGCTTGTCCAAAACCCCACTTCTAAACCTGCAAGATAAGCTGCTCCTAAAGCCGTCGTTTCAATACAACTGGGCCGTTTGACTTCCACACCTAAAATATCTGCCTGGAATTGCATTAAAAGATTATTAGCCGCTGCCCTACCATCTACCCTTAAAAGTTGAAGCTGAAGTCCAGCGTCAGACTCCATTGCAGCTAAAATATCTTTAGTTTGGTAAGCCATGGATTCAAGGGCTGCCCTGATAATATGATTTTTACTACTTCCGCGCGTAAGACCTAAGATAGCACCTCGAGCCCTCATATCCCAGTAGGGTGCACCAAGCCCGGTAAAAGCCGGTACTACATAAACACCCCCGTTGTCCGGAACTTGCGAAGCATAATATTCCGAATCCGCTGCGGTCCCGATTAGTTTTAATTCATCTCGCAGCCATTGAATTATCGCTCCGGCTATAAAGACACTGCCTTCTAAGGCATAGTAAACCTTGCCATCTATTCCCCAAGCAATTGTACTTAAGAGACCATGCTGCGAATCATATACTCTCTCCCCCGTATTCATAAGCATGAAACAACCAGTGCCATATGTGTTTTTCGCCATCCCTGGTTCATAACAAGTCTGACCAAATAAGGCCGCCTGTTGATCACCGGCAATTCCGGCAATCGGAACTTTATACCCGAAAAATGCCCCGGGATCAGTTTCTCCATATCTGAAACTAGACGGTTTTACTTCCGGTAACATCGAACAAGGAATATTTAACTCGTGTAGAATTTCCTCATCCCATTTTAATTCTTTGATATTAAATAAAAGAGTGCGGGAGGCATTAGAGTAGTCAGTTACATGAATTTGGCCGTTTGTCAGTTTCCAGACCAGCCAAGTATCCATAGTACCAAAGAGAAGTTCCCCATTTTCAGCTCTTTCCTGGGCCCCTGGGACATTATCCAAAATCCATCTGATTTTTGTAGCTGAAAAGTAAGCATCAATAACTGAACCTGTTTTCTCTTTGAATTTTGGTTCCAAACCCCTTAACTTTAACCTTTCACAAATGTTTGTACTCCTACGACATTGCCAAACGATTGCTTTATGGATAGGTTTCCCGGTAAGTTTATCCCAAACAACTGTAGTTTCTCTTTGGTTAGTAATCCCGATAGCGGCAATTTCTTCAATATTTATCTGGTGACGGGCGAGCAGTTCGGCAATAACTCCATATTGGGTACTCCATATTTCTTCGGGATCATGCTCTACCCAACCGGGGTGGGGATAATACTGGGGTATTTCTTTATAAGCTATACCAACAATACTACTCTCCTTATCAAATAAGATTGCTCTGCAGCTAGTGGTTCCTTGGTCAAGTGCCAAAACGTATTTTTTCACCCTATTACTCCTCCCAAAGTGCCCAATAAAGAGTAATCCCTGTTTTATTCTATCCAATCAAAATAGCAGATTTAGTATATATTCTCATATTACCATATTATATAAACTAGTGTATTAAGAAAGAAATATAACAAAAACCAAAAAATTTATAACCATGCCATAATCAGCCAATCTGGGATAAAACAAAAGGATTATCTCTTTTTCCAAATCAAGCCCTTGGAAATAATCCCTTATCTCCGAGCTTATTTGATAGAAATCCCTGTTAAGTAAGACAATATCTGCTTGGTTTCCCACTCATAACTATCTAAATGATCAAATTTTTCTATTCTGTCCATTGGGCCTGTTTCTATACTAAAAGTAATATTATCAATGCCGACACTATTGTTAACGACACACACACTTACCTTCCCGTTAAGTATTTTCAGCCCTGGATAGTACTCAAACTTCCTACTCGCGGCTCCTTGTCTTCCATGACATCGCCGCACTAGG
>CALBJS010000059.1 GCA_937892995.1 uncultured Peptococcaceae bacterium
CTATTCCGGCAGAAAAATCAATTTCAACAATTGAGCAGCCTGATCTAGTAATCGGTGATAGGGTTAACATGGCTTATCTTGGAAGTAATGTCACTTACGGAAGAGGGGTAGGGGTTGTAACCGCCACAGGAATGAAGACTGAAGTGGGTAGAATTGCCGGATACATAAACAAAGAACAAAATAACGAGACACCACTCCAAAAGAAGCTTACCGAGCTGAGCAAGTATCTTACTGTGGGCATTATCTTCATTTCAATAATCATTTTTCTAGTTGGGATTCTCCAAGGTAATGAAACCTTCGAAATGTTTCTAATTGCAGTGAGTCTGGCTGTGGCAGCTATTCCGGAAGGTCTCCCGGCGGTAGTGACTATCGTCCTCGCTTTAGGTGTCCAGCGGATGGCGAAAAGAAATGCCATAATCCGTAGACTGCCTGCCGTTGAAACCCTCGGCAGTACCCAGGTAATCTGTTCAGACAAGACGGGCACCCTCACCCAGAATAAGATGACAATCAAGCAGGTCTTTCTTAATGGTCTCCCTTATACCGCCCAAGAAATAACTCCCGAAATACCAGGAGCAAAGGAATTTTTCGGGATCATGGTTCTCTGTAATGACTCTAAAACTACCATGGAAGATGGCTCTCAGAAGGCTATTGGTGATCCTACGGAGACCGCACTTGTAAATTTCGCCTGGGATAAGGGCCTTGCTAAGGTTAATTTAGAGCATAATCATCTCCGGGTCGGTGAAATCCCTTTTGATTCAGATAGAAAACTAATGACAACAGTTAATCAATTTGAGGGTAATTATCTAGTCATGACCAAAGGAGCACCGGACATTCTTTTGGATCAGTGTACTAGCATTCTGGATAATGGTCAGGTTCGTCCCTTTCTGGAAGAAGATCGTGCCAAAATTAAAGGGGCTAACAAGGGAATGGCCAGCAATGCTCTCCGAGTTTTAGCTGTTGCTTTCAAAGAGTTAGAAACCCTTCCGGCAATTCTTTCTCCGGAAGAAACTGAGAGTGAATTAATTTTTGCCGGTTTAATCGGGATGATCGATCCTCCCAGAGAGGAAGCTAAAGAAGCTGTAAAAATCTGCATACAGGCCGGTATCAGGCCAATCATGATAACTGGGGATCATAGGGATACTGCCGCAGCTATCGCCCGTGAATTAAAAATCATCAGCAATGATAGTGAAGTTATTACCGGTAGCGAGCTTGACAAGCTAAGTGACCAAGACTTTGACACAGCCATTACTAAGTATTCAGTATATGCCAGGGTTTCACCCGAACACAAAGTTAAGATAGTTCAGGCTTGGAAGAAGCTAGGTAAAGTTGTTGCCATGACCGGTGACGGTGTTAACGATGCTCCTGCTTTAAAAGCCGCGGACATCGGAGTGGGTATGGGTATTACCGGTACTGATGTAGCTAAGGGTGTCTCCGATATGGTCCTCGCTGATGATAACTTTGCTACCATAGTACTGGCAGTCGAAGAAGGTCGTATAATCTACAGTAATATTCGGAAAACTGTCCAGTTCCTCCTTTCGGCTAACATGAGTGAAGTCACCACTCTCTTCATAGCTATCATGCTTAATTGGAAAATTCTTTTTCCAATTCATATTCTCTGGATAAATCTAGTCACAGATACCTTTCCGGCACTCGCCCTTGGCTTAGAAAAAGCAGAGAAAGATATAATGTCTCAAAAGCCACGCACGAATCAAAGTTTTTTTGCTGGCGGGATCACCAAGAATATCTTTTATCAAGGTATTCTTCTAGGAATGATTACTTTAGGTGTCTTCTATCTCGCTCAGCACAGATATCCGGATAATTCCGGAGCTCCCATTACTATGGCTTTTGCCACTCTTGGCCTCATCCAGATCGTTCACGCTTTTAACGTTAGATCAACTGACAAATCTCTTTTTTCCTTAGGTTTTTTCTCGAATCGTTATTTGCTTGGAGCTGCTTTGATCTCGACAACCCTTCAAGTTTCGGTAATAACTTTACCCTTCTTAAACAAGATGTTCAGAGTCGTCCCTCTTAGCCTTGAACAGTGGTTAATTGTAATTTTTAGCTCATTATTGATAATACCGTTAGTAGAGATAGTAAAAATAATCAGCCGTAAATAGAAATAGTGTCCCACTTATACTGTGGACTTATCATGGGCGGCTTTGGCCTCCAAAAAGAAAAGGAACTGTTTCGAGTTCCTTTATCCTTTCCTAGTTAATCAATTTTTATTAATTGGCCGAGTCAGTTTGTTTTCTTTTCTTTCTTTGCTTTCTTCGTTTTCTTAGTTTGGGGGAGACCCATCTCTTGGGCTACCTCATACTTTACATTTTCCATTTCTCTCATTTTATCCTTATTCTTTTTAGCCATGATCCTACCTCCTATGTCTAGAAATAGTATCAACAAAGACTAAAGAAAAATACCAGTAAATTAGTGGTAATAAGTATATTAATGCCGTTTAGTTTACACCGACCTTATCCTTGAAGTAATACTTATCTACCTCGCGATAAAGCTTTTCATACCTTTGAGGGTCAGCTAAAGCTTTTTGTAACAATCGATAAGCTTCTTCAATAAGTACCCCATCCCCGGTCAAATCAGTAAGTTTTAGTTCGGGAACCCCATGTTGGCGAAGTCCAAGTAGTTCTCCCGGACCCCGAATTTTCAAGTCCTCTTCGGCAATCTTAAAACCATCTTCTGTTTCACAAAGAATATTCAAACGGGCACTATCTCGCACATCACTTATAAGGATGCAGTAGGATTGTTCAACTCCCCGGCCTACCCTACCTCTTAGCTGATGGAGCTGAGCTAAGCCGAAACGCTGTGCTTCTTCGATTATCATCACAGAAGCATTGGGTACATTAACACCTACCTCCACTACTGTGGTCGCTACTAAGACATCTATTTCCCCTTTGCGAAAGCTCTTCATGATCGCTTCTTTATCCTGACCTTTCATCCTTCCGTGCAGTAATGCTACCTTACTCTTTGGCAAACGGGCTTTTAAGTCTTCCGCCCTCTGAGTTGCAGAGACCAAATCGGTCTTTTCAGTTTCTTCTATCAGAGGACAAACTACATAGATCTGCCTTCCCGTAGAAATCTGCCGTTCTAAAAACTTCTCCAGGCTGGAACGACTACGTTCCGAAATTTTTTTAGTAATAATTGGTTTCCTGCCGGCGGGCATTTCGTTAATTACGGACAGCTGGAGGTCGCCATATAGAGTAAGAGCAAGGGTTCTAGGGATAGGGGTAGCAGTCATGACTAAAACATGAGGATTCTCGCCCTTATCCTGAAGAAGAGTACGTTGCCTTACTCCAAAACGATGCTGTTCATCGGTAACTACTAACCCTAAAGAATTAAATTGTACTGTCTCTTGGATGAGAGCATGGGTTCCAACAATAACTTGGGCTTTACCACTCAGGATCTGTCCAAGGACTCTTTCTCTCTCTGACCTCCCTTGGCCTCCCACAAGAAAAGCCACTTTTATCCCTAGCGGCTTGAAAAGCGAGTTTAAAGACTCATAATGTTGTTGGGCAAGTACTTCAGTAGGGGCCATCATCGCAGCCTGAAAACCGGAACCGACTGCTTGCAGGATAGCCGACATGGCTACTACAGTTTTACCTGATCCTACATCGCCCTGAACTAAGCGGGCCATCTCTTTTTGACCATCGGCCATATCCCTGAAGATTTCCTGGATAACCCTTTTTTGGGCATTAGTAAGCTTAAAAGGTAGCAGAGAAACAAATCTTTTTACAAGTTCTCCCCCGCTGTTTAGGATTGGGCTTTTCTCAATTGTTCGAGGAGATCTTAAACGAGCTAAAGCTAATTGTAGAAAGAGAATCTCTTCAATGACAAGTCTAGCTCGTGCTGTATCCCTCATATCCGAAGAAGAAGGAAAGTGTATTTCCCTATAAGCTAATGGACGTGCTAAAAAATCCACTTCTCCTTCCGGTAAAAATTCCGGGAATAGTTTTTCTGTTTGAGATATTACCATCCTCATTATGTTGCGAATAGCCTTCGAATTAAGGCGGGCGGTTTCAGAATATACCGGCACCAGTTCTTCCTCCGGGCCATCACTACTTCCTTTGACAATCTCTGTTGCCAAGAGTTCCGGAATCCGCTTGTTCCACTGAACTTTCCCTGTCACTGATACTTCAGTTCCTATAGGGAACTGCTTAACTATGTAGACCTGATTGAACCAGATGGCGTGGATACTTCTGTCATCCTGTTCTATATTTAATTTTATGACTTTAACTCTTCCCCTGCTTATTTGGTTTCCGGTAACTTTTCCGGTTATTGTTGCTAACTCCCCATTCCTAATGTCCTTAATTTTTCGTTTAATCCGAACTTCATACTTCCTCGGATAGTATCTTAATAAATCTTCGACCGTATAGATGCCTAGGCTCTCAAATTGTTTTAACCTTTGTGGCCCAACACCCTTAATATATTGCAAGCTTTGAGAAGCTAATATTTTTCGAGGTGAATTGCTTGGCTTTTCTCTAATATTGGTATTGGCAAAGACGTCGGTTTTTTTAGTATTCTCCGAAGTATTCCCTGCAACCTCGGTACTCAAGTCTGCTTCTGCTAAGCTCAGAAGTCTTTTAATTTCCGTTAATAACCCTCTCCTCTTGTAGGGGCTGGATTGGCTATAATTTTCCACAACACTTCGCAATTGGCCTATTATTTCAGGTGGAAAAGCTTTTTTTGAAGTTGAAAAGATATCAAGCAAATAACTACTGAAACTACCGATGGCTCCAGTATTAATATGTCCTTGCTTCTCCTCGGCTCTTATCGCTCTATAAATACTTTGAATAATATCCTTTGCCTGTAACACATTCTCACCTAACAATAAAATAATTAACCTAGAAACTATTGCTTGTTCCTTATTTTCTCACCCGTTGGTGTAACTGCTAATCCTCCTTGGGCTGTCTCTTTTAAACTACATGGCATATTCCTACCAATTAAAGCCATGGTATCGATTACTTCATCTAGTGGAATCGCACTTCTAATTCCAGCTAAAGCCATTTCTGCTGAAGTGAGGGCTATTACTGCGGCCATAGCATTTCTTTTAACACAGGGTACTTCAACCAACCCCGCTACCGGATCACAGACAAGTCCAAGAAAACTTTTTAAAGCCATGGTGGCGGCATGTGCTGTCCCTTCCGGAGATCCCCCTGCTAATTCAACTGCTGCGGCTGCAGCCATCCCTGCCGCTGAGCCGATTTCCGCCTGACAACCCCCTTCAGCACCCGATACACTTGCTCTGTCGGCTATGACCATTCCAAGTCCGGCAGCCGTAAAAAGAGACATTATTACAGCCTCTTCAGAACAGCCCAGCACATCCTTAGCTGTAAGCAATACTCCAGGTAAAACCCCACACGACCCTGCTGTCGGTGCCGCAACTATCCTTCCCATCCCGGCATTAACTTCAGCCACGGCAATAGCCCTCGCCGCCGCCTGATTAACCCTATTCCCGAGAAGGGAGCTTCCCCCTACCCGATAAGCCTCCAGACGGGCAGCATCTCCCCCTACCAAGCCTGAGAGAGATCTCCATTTGCCTGTCATTCCTTGTGCTACAGAATCCTGCATAACGATGTAGTTTTGTTCCATCTTCTCGATTAGCTGCTCCCTCAAAATGCCGCTCTTCTCTATCTCTTCTAATAGAACTATGTCACTAACCTTAGAGTTCGTTTTTACAGCCTTCTCAATTAGTTCCTGATAAGTACGCATGTGCTACCTCCTTCTAACGATCACTGATACTGACCCCAAAACGAAACGTAGCGGAATATGGGCGACAAGCGGAGCACGGATAACGGTACAGGATGTGCCTAATTTCAGCCATGCCATGGATGACAAGGAGCGGTAATCTGCCGATAAGCCATATTACGCTGCGTGACAATCACGTTAGTTACAGATGAAAAATAGCTGATGACAAAGAGTGATTTAATTCAATGGTTCGATAAACATCACTCGTTCAATCTTAGACAACTCCCCTATTTCTTTAATTACTTTTTCTTCTATTTTTTCATCTGTCTCGATAATAGCCAGAGCCCTTTTCCCTTTACCTTCTCTTGATACTCTCATCTGAGCAATATTAATTCCAACAACCGCTAAAACCTTGGTTATTTCCGCTACCATCCCGGGGGAATCCGCATACATCAAAAGAAGAGTAGGATACTCGCCCGTTATTTCAACCCTAAATTCATTTACTTCTGTTATCACTATTCTACCCCCACCGATAGAACATCCTGTGATCTGAGCCTTTTCTCCTTCAGTTCCAGTCAAATAAAACCTCGCCGTATTAGGATGTACCTCTCCCAAATCAACACTATCGAAAATAACGCTCACCTCTGCTTCTTCAGCAATTTTAGGAGCAAACCTTATCTTCTCATCATCCGGCTGTATTCCTAAAAGTCCTGCTATTAAGGCTAAATGCGTTCCGTGCCCTTTCCCCGTCTCGGCAAAAGAACCATGCAGTAAAATCCTTGCTTCTTTAAGTTTTGTTCCCAGAATCTTTCTAGCCATGAGCCCCAGCCTAACTGCCCCCGCCGTATGCGAACT
>CALBJS010000060.1 GCA_937892995.1 uncultured Peptococcaceae bacterium
CCTGCTCGGCGGAGTTGAGGGCGGCTCCCGCAAACCAGCGGGCCTTATGATCAGAAGGTAGTTTTATTCCACTTAGTCACTAAGCTCAACCCCCTTGCTGATTATTGATTTGATATTAGCGGGGGCAAAAAGCATCCAATCCTCATGTAAAATAAAATGCTCTGAAAGAGTATCTTTTTCAGAATATAAATATTTTTTTGACTTAGGGATTTTACTTTTGCAATTGTCAAAGAATGATTTTGAAAGACCCAGTTGTTCCGAAAATTGCATCAGAATAAATCCAGTTTTTTGGTATAGATTTGCCAGACCATAATCATCAAGATAATTAAGAAGTTTATCGGCTCGTAGCGAGGGAACCAACATCAGACAGCGCAAGAGTTCTTCTAAACCACCGATTTTTTCAAAAGCATAGATACTGTCGATGACTGTTCTTTCAAGATCCGTAATCCTTATACCTGTATTGGTTGTAGTTATACCGGAGGCAATGCGGGGAGATACTCGAGAATAGGAGATGCCATCGTAGGTGAAATTAGAGAACCTGCTGTCCGTTGTCACATATACCTCATAAAATACTTGATTGGCGTAACCATAATATTCGAATGCACTATGGAATGAAACACAAGCATCATCTGCAATATTAGATGCGATCATAAATCGATTTGCAACCGGTTGTTTCGTTTCTAAGCTGATTGCCGTATAAAGATCTCTTCGAATACGCTCAATATATCCAGCATTGATGTAATCATATAGCAAAGAATGTGCTGCATGTTCATTGCCTGTCAGTTCAACAACATCCCCACGTGAAAAGCAGCCCAGCTCAATTAGTTTATCCAGATATTTCATAAACTCACCTCCGTTCCTATTATTGCACACAACATTCCTTATTCCAACTATTATGTGCATTTTTTGGAATGATTATTCTTAGGTATGCACAAAACATTCCTTAGAAGAATTGTTTTGCGTAAAAGAAGGTTTTGTAAATCACATCTATATCGATATTAAAGTCAATTTCGTAATAAATGCAATGCATTATCGCCCCTCAATATAATGCCTTATCAAATCCTTATGTTTCTCAGATTTCTGCTGAATCTTATTGTGGCCATCGCCTGCAAGATATTTTATCAAGCTGTCCTTTGGTATCAGATATCTGTTATAGTACCGAATGCCTATTATTTTATTTTGTATTATCCAGTCGGAGAGGGTGCTTTGGGTATAACCGATTAGCCTTATAACCTCATTCGTAGTTAGTGCATCCGGAAAACTGCTCCATTCTTTCTTGAGCATTTTCGTAAAACTCTTAGGATCTATTGGCTCTTGCATTTGCTTTATCGACCTGTACTTTGCTCTGCTGGAGAAAATTCCTGGAGGTGTCTGCAGAGATTCAGGGTGCTTTTCTAACTTTGTGAGATAAATAATTACATCGTCTATCCGGATTTTGAAACGGCGAGTCTTTTTGCCTGAGTCCTCGCAGGGGATATATCCGTTCTCTAAAAGCCATGTGGCTTTTCGTTTACTTATGCGGCGATTCGATAAAGTTGATCCTGACTTATTATTTCCGGGTATTCATCCCGAAGGAAAGAGTAGTCCGTCATCATAGTAATTCCTCCAATCACATTGATCTCCAGACAGAAATACATGCTCTGTCTGGTTAGGTTCTTCACTTAAAAATCAATGTCAATGGTAGGAAAAGCTGTGATTTATATTCTCAAGAACTCGGGAAACTAAAGTATCTTAAAGTCTTTTCGGTTCATATTTTTCTACGGTTTTTCTACACTTTGCCTCAAAAACCCTAAAAAACAGGGTTTAGCGTGAGTGCAGTAAAATCAAGGGTTTAGGCTTATAAAGCTTTGATTCATGCGGGTTTAAGGGGATTCGTCTTCCCTTAAAGTTACTCTCGTGAACCTATCGAAACTTGCCCTCAAATAATTCGAAATGCAGTTGTCCGCAAGGGCACGTGGGCTCGAATCCCACCTCTTCCGCCAAGTTAAAGGCTACATTTTAGGCTGATTTTTCAAGCCTAAAACGTAGCCTTTTCTTTATTATATAAGATTTTAGCAGGCATCGAACCTGCTTTTTTGTTGCCCAGATTAAAGCGTAAAGGAGATATAGAAGAATGATGATCAACGAAAATGTAATGGTGATTCCGGCAAGATCACAAGAAAAGAAATCTCTTCTCAAAGTAGCGGCCTATTGCAGAGTCAGCAGTGAATCGTATGAGCAACACATGAGTTTTGAATCGCAGATCAGATATTATACCAATTACATCACCAGCAATCCCAGCTGGCACTTTGCTGGCATCTATGCCGAGAAAGCGATCGGCACGGATTTTGGCAAGCGTGATGAATTCAACCGCATGCTTAAGGATGCAAAGTCAGGCAAAATAGACCTTATCCTAATCAAATCCATTTCACGCTTTGGGCGTAATACACTTCCTTTCCTGCGAAGCCTTAATGAATTATCACAAAGGAATGTTGTTGTCCACTTTGAAATGGAAGATATTCGTACAGATGACCCCGATATGCAGGTCACGATAGCGACCATTACCGCAATCACGCAATCGGAAAGTGAACACAAGAGCAGAGATATTAAGTGTGGTATCCAGAGAAATTTTGAAAAGGGTAAGGTACATCTCAACCACAGCCAGTTTCTTGGCTATACAAAAGACAAGGACGGTAATCTTGTGATTGTAGAGGAAGAAGCAGAAATTGTACGGCTGATTTTCGATCTTTACCTGAAAGGTAATGGCTGTCGAAAATCAAAAAGTATCTGGGAGAGCATAGCATTAAGACCGTAACTGACAAGTATACCTGGAGTACCGCTACCATAGACCGGATGCTGTCGAATGAAAAGTATGCGGGGATGGCGTTGCTGCAAAAGGCCTATGTGGCTAATTCGCTTACGCACAGGCAAGTGAAAAATAATGGAAACCTCCCCATGTATCATGTGCAAAACAGTCATCCGGCTATTATTAGCTCAGAGCTATTTGAAGCAGTACAGATTAAAAAGACAAGCTGTAATAGGTGAGCATCCCTGCTGCCTCTAAAATCATTTCAGGAACCGAAACTTTTGTAGCCGGCGTGGTCTGTTCATTTTTCGAGATGTTTTTTATTATCCGGCTCATTCGATTCTTTTTTCATATAAATTCTCCCTTTGTTTCGAACAGCATGGAGAATTTAGCCTAAAAAAGCAAGGCTTCTGCTTATAATTCCTTCTAAACATGAAATTGTTTTACCAACTTCCAAAATATTACTTCACAGAACTTCTAAATGTGATAAAATATACTTGTATGATTATGTCTTTCACTGATAAATCGCCTTGAATCGAGGGAGTAATATGAACTTAGCAACCGTGTTAAATTCGTATAGTGATGAATATTGGGATTTCAAAGATGCAAAAAACGATGGCATACATAGCATTGCCAACTATCCGGCACCTATGGTTGCCCCAATGCAACACGAATTGTTAAGCCTCCTGTTAAAAGAAAACACTGCTTATCGGAAAATGCTTGACCCGTTTCATGGCTCTGGAATAACATTAGTTGAGGGACAATCTTTAGGACTCGAAGTGTTAGGGATAGATATTAATCCGTATGCGCATATTATTTCACTTGCAAAACTCGAAAAGTACGATCCTAAAATAATTGAGGTTGCAAATCATGAAATAATACAGCGAATAGAAAATCTGAGAAAAAGCAATATTGCAGTTCTCCATGCTTTCGACAATATTCAAAAGTGGTTTCGTGACGATGTCACTGATGATCTTCGCATTATTCGAACAGCGATAACTATGGAACCTAATTCAAAAACGCGTAGATACTTTTGGCTTTGTTTTGGAGAAATAGTTAAGCGATATAGCAATACACGAACTTCAACTTTTAAGTTGCATGTTAAAGAAGCCAAAAAAATTTCTGAAATGGAAAACAATGTTCTAAGCGATTTTTTTGAAAAAATAGAGGAAACGTACAAGCTAATTGGATACCCAAGACAAGGACCATTCCACTTGACTTGTGGTAACTCTATAGAAATAATGAAAACTTATGAGCAAGGCTCTTTTGACATAATTTGCACATCACCCCCTTATGGAGATAATGCAACGACAGTAACATATGGTCAGTTTTCTGTATTGCAACTGCTTTGGATTGATAATGCTGATTTTCAATACGATTCGAGTTGCATAGATAATTTTTCTAAAATCGATTCGATGAGCTTGGGCGGCGCACATTCAACAAGCAATGCCTTTTATTATTCTCCTATTATTTCGTCATATGTTTCTCGACTATCTTCCCATAAGCAAACCAAAATAAAACGGTTTTATGCTGATTATGAAAATGCTTTCCGCTTAATGTCTCGCCTTTTAAAACCAAGAGGAAGTATGGTTTTAACTCTTGGGAATAGAACGGTGGACCGCTTGGAATTTCCTTTTATTGACGCAAATAAAGAAATAGCGCAATATTACGGATTGGAATTGATACATGTTATTAATCGCAATATTATAAAAAAAAGAATGCCGGCTCGTGTTTCCAGATTATCAGATGGCAAACCTGTCGATTCAATGTCCAAAGAGACTGTATTATTATTTAGGAAGGGAGGTTGCTGAGATGCCGGAGGTTCAAGCAAATATTCAAGCTGGGAAATACGAAGATGTTTTAGCCGCAGTGCAAAGTCCAGTGATTGCGTTAACAGAGTTAGTTAAAAACGCTTCTGATTCCTGCCTTAATACGGATGATCCAATAATTATTAACATCAATACAACAAACAAAGTAATCACGATTACCGATTCTGGAGAAGGCTTGTCAAAAGATGAGTTAGAACATTTAGGGGAAGCTGGTTATTCGTCCAAAATGGTTGGCGATAAAATCCGAACACCAATTGATAACCCTTTGTCAGGGAGTAAGGGGTTAGGGCTTCTTACGGCCTTCTTTATTGCAGATACTCTTGAAATAGAAACTTATTCAGTTTTAGATAAAAAATCGTACTATCTTGTTTGGAAAAAGGGAGAGCAAAAATATACATATGTTGAAACTAATAGTGAATTCCAAGGAACTACCGTTACTTTAAAAAATATTGAACCTGCCAAGCTTCAAATGATCCTTTTGCCAGAAGAAAAGGTTAAACTTTTTATGGCCTCAATCAGATTTTTTACAGACAGTGAAAATCTGCCTCGTATTAAGCTTGCTATTGATGGAATGGAAGAATCTCATTACCCAGTGGAGACCCTTGAGAGTTACTATAGCAGAAATAAACGTGATAATAGTGGATTTATTGCTAAGGCCAGTTTTAGCTATGAGAATAATCGGATTTCTTTGTCATATGAAGATAACATATCAAACTTTTATACTTTCACTGGAAAGAGTATTGACCTCAGAGATAAGCGCACGGTTGATAGCTTTGTGAGTGATATTTGCGCTCCTGAAAGTGGAGTGGCACCTATTAAAAGCATCTGCGAGTCAGAGGCTTTTAGTGAGCAGTATTTGCCGTTTGAACTGCCTGCTTTTTCCGGAGTCTTATATACCTGGCGACACAGAAAGAATGATGACCTGGAGCAGTGGCCAGTAGGTGTTAGGATATATATTAACAACTACAGCTTATATAGGTATCTCGATAAAGAGAATGATTGGCTCACCCTTTCAGAAGTAAGCCAAAATGTTAAAGCAACTAACTATAAATTGAAAAACACCTATGGGTATTTAGATATAACTAATTATAATGAACATAACGAGGAATTAAAGATATCCAAAGAACGAAATGATTTCGTTGATTCAATGTCTCAAAGAAAGTTCATACATGTTATGCGCGACGTTATTGTTGGTATTTTTGCCAGAATCGATATTGCGGTTAAGAACCCGCCTATCCAATCAGTGAATTTGAGATACAGTAATGTTACGGTAAAGGTAGGAGAGCCGTTTAATTTAGCGAATGCAGTAATATGTAACAACATTGGTCTGGACGATATAGATTTAGACTATGATGAGTCTCAAATCGATATAAGCAGCGATTGGACTGTTTCAACTGATCGAGCTGGTTCTTATGATATTAAGTTGCGTTTTGGCGATAAGTCTTACACATTCACAATTCACTATAAAAATGTGATTCCAGAATTTGATTTACAAAAAAGTATGATTACCATTTATAAAGGTAATTCGGTGAACCTACGTGACTATATCATAGCGGCCAGCTGCAAGGATGTTACCCCTGACAGTATAACTATACTGCCACAAAGTAAAGATACAGTTATAAAAAATGATGTATTTGATAAAAGTAATTCTGTCGGCCAACATATTATCTTTTATCGCTACGATGAATTCCAGCGTACCTTATCAATTACTGTCAAGGAGATTGAGCGTCAGCCAGGTGCTGGAGTAAAATCCCCTCGAATGGATAGCTTGTTTTCAAAACTTGATGAATTACGTGAGCATTCATTTAAATTGCCTGAGTTAGTCGATGCTATATCATCCTATTATGTACAAGCACCTACCCTTTGCATGGCAGCAATCCGAATACTTATTGAATCGTCTGCTAAGGCATTCTTTAAACATCTTGTCGATGAAGAAATAACTGATAGTTTTCCAAGCTTGGTTAATAGAGTAATGAATATACGTGATTGTCATCCCAAAAATTCAGATTATATAAAATATATTAGTATGCAAGATCCAAAGTTTATTGCTGAATTTCAGTGTATATCCACTGAATATCAAGTATCTCTGTCTAAAGATGTAAAAACAAATATCAACGCTCATCTCAAAGAAATAGCTCTTGATATGTTTGTACATAATCCGGCAATTGTAGCAACTGATACAACTGTGTATAGATCCATGCAAATATTTGCACCGTTGCTGAATTATATTTTTGACATCCTGTTGCTTAACATCTCAGAGTGATGAATATTAATGCTCATTGATAATGGCAAATCAATTACGGAGTATACCACAAGGGGGTCACTCCAAACCGTCCCTCTGTGCTATGTGTTGGTCGTGCAATTTGTATAATGGATGGACAATTTGACGCTTGCGAAATATCTTAAAAATCGGACTAGTCCTAACATCCAGATGCGCAAGTTCGGGGAGCAGGTCAACAGAGGGCAAGTTATTACAATACTTACTAAACTGTATAAGTGAGCTTTGCATTATTGTGCTGATACACCATTCTACGGGAGTTATGAACTTCGTCTAATGTTTAGTATATTTAGTGATAGTTCAAATCCCTATTCTCAAACAGGATGATATCCAGAATTGACATTACTCTCATTTGAACACAGAAACCCGCATGAACATTGAGTTTGTGCGGGTTTTTTGATGTCCTTCTTATGGTGGAAAAATTCTATCTTGCCCAAATTGTTATCCGATTTGTTATCAAATTACACCCTATTGGTTTCAGTTCAAAAATGAACTGAATTCTTGTAAAGGGGGCGTGACTCATGCCCCAAATAAGACCAATAAATGATTTAAGAAACACTAATGAGATCTCCGAAATTGTGCTACGCAAAGAAAAAGCCGATATTCATAACGAAGAACGGCTATGGAGATTTAGTTGTTATGAGCATTGAGACCTTTGATGCAATGCTGGAGGATCGTGAGCTTGATGCGGCTATTGCGGAAGCCGAAGCCGAGTACACTTCCGATAATCAGCTTATGGATGTAAGGGAAGCTCTATCGAGTTTAAAATATATAGGAGAAATAGGAGAGACAGAAAGACCTCGCCTTCGGTAAGGAAAGCGGGGTCTTTGGAAAATAGTTCGTGAAAGTGATTATTAGAACCCGATTAAGCCTGCAAGGAACGGGAAAATAGTAGCACACATGAGACATAAGACAGCAGTCGGAACAACGCCGTATTTCGCCATGTCCGCCATAGAATAATAACCTTCTCCGTAAGTAATCAGAGGTATACTGTCTAAGGGGAAGACCAGCTCGATTCCGGCAAAAGTACCAACAATCAGACAAAGGGTTGCCGGGTCTACACCGGTCATAGCGGCGATGGCCAGGAAAGGAGGTACGGTCAGAGCAACAACTGGAGGACCTGTAGGGATGATGATGTGGAGGAAAGCCGTAATAGCTGCCAATATCAAGAGGACAACAAGCATAGGCCAAGCGTCTGCACCAGCAAAAGTGAGGTTAACCAGCCAGGTAGCACCGCCGGTAGAGACGATACCCATGGCTAAAGCTTGAATACCGCCGATCATCATGATAACATCCCAGGAAATCGAGTCCATAAGTTTTTTACCGTTCAGTAAATTGACTCCCGGCAAGAAAGCAACAGCCAAAGAAACCATCCCGACAATAAAGATATTCAGGGCCGGGAACCAGGTGCTGGAGAGCCAGAAGGCGAAAGTGACGAGTAACCAGATGATGACTTTCTTTTCTTGAGGTTGTAGTTTGCCAAAGCCAGAAACCTGTTTTTTTACCTCGGCAATGGCTTCTTCTGTGATTGGTTCCGGTTTGAATAGGAAAGAGAGCCACCACCCGAGGAAAATAGCAGCGATAATTGCGAAAGGAATACCTAAAATACACCAGTCTAAAAAGGTAACGCGTATGCCGGTGCCCTGTTCGATCATGGTCATAGCTAAAACGTTCAAAGAGTTTCCGACGGGGGTAGCCATCCCACCAATTTGTGCCGCCCCGGGAATACCGATCAACAAAGCTCTGCCGAGGTTAGTTGTTCCCGGTTTGGGATTTCCGTTGGCCTTCATAAGAGAAAGTGCCAAGCCCATTAACAAAGCGGTAGCGGCAATGTTGGAGATAATTGCCGACATTGCGGCACAACAGAAAACGAATGCATAAATAACTTTTTTGGAATTAGAACCGGACCAGTTGAGGAAAAAATTAATCATTCGGTAAGGTATCGGCGTTGCTGCAAAAGCGGCACTGATGCCGTACGCTACAAAAACGAAGAAAATAACCGGCGTCATAAAGGTGCTGGAAAATTGACCTACGGGAAGTATGCCGCCGATAGGAAGCATGACCATAACAATGATAACGGTAACAAACAGAGGCAACGCTTCCGTTACCCATAAAGCAATACAGGCTAACAAAATTCCAAAAGCACAAAGTGCCGGCCGTTCCAAACCTTCCGGTACAGGTAAAACAAAGTGGAAAATAAGATAAATGATGACAGCACTGAGCATACCGATGAGTTGTTTCTTTTGGAATTGATTTTCTCCTGCCATGTAAATCCCTCTTTCTTTATCCGCGAAATTTATGTTCTGTGCTAAAGTCGAATTAATGTGTCATAAATCGTCTACCGGCCTCACCTCTTTTAAAAATTCCATTGTCTTGCATGCTGGTAATATAGACCTCCTTTTCCCGGCATAATAATTCTATATGCCTATCATACATTGCAAATAATGTGCCACTTATAACAACCTTATTTTTGGCTCACTTTTAGAGCAGTTTCATTGGCGTGGGACAAAAATCAGCCCTTCTGGAATAAGATGTCCCATATTGCAACCCTTGAGAAAGAGGACTGCAATACATCCTGAAAATTGAAGAGAATGCCCGAATACGGACATTCTCTTCTCAACCTAGAAAAACCTTTCTTATTATACAAAAGGTATTAGGACTTCATAATGGAAAATCATCTAATCTTCGTCATCATCGTCATCATCATCTGCCTGAAAAGCGGCAGTGCCGGCCTTAGGCAAATCAGCTTTGCACTTGATACATTTTTTAAGCACGTTCGGATTCATTGCTCCGCAGTTAGGGCATTTAATAGCTTTTCCTGCACTTGGGGGGCGAAAGCACATTTTATGATAACCTCCTGTCTCTTGTAAAGTAAATGGGTAATGCCAGTATAGTAGGTATTGCCCTTATGTTATTTAATATGCATTTTTTATGCCAGTCTTAGGCAAGGAAATAATTTAACTTAACATCGGGGTTATAACTGACTTTAAAAATAACAAATAAGGTTTACCTAACACTTGTATTAGAGCAAAGGATGTGATGCTAAAGAAAGTATTTTTAAGGTTAATTACAAGTTTTTTACTCTTTAGGGCTGTAAATGTCGAAAAAGGGTATCTAAAAAGGATATTTAATGTATAATTAAAAGACAAGCATTTTGTATGAAATGCATAAGTCTTTTAAATTATCCGTAAAATTGGAAAAAGAATTGGGGGAAACGATGATGCCATCTTTAGAGGAATCGTTGAGTCCGGTTGTAGCGAGTTCCAAAAGCGGAAAAGCACAAGTCCTTTATGAAAATGACTGCCTCTTAATGGATAAAATTAAGCAACAGAAAATGGATCTACTGGCGGGAAAGATTACACCTGCTCAGGTAGATTCTGTCCGCCCGGAGATTGTACAGTCCTGGCTCAAATCCAGCAAAAAGGGGCACGACCCTCTCCGATACAAATGTCCTCCTATTATCAATTCTGATGCCTTTGAAGATCTCTTAAAAGAAAAAGACTTTTTTCTGCAAGCTGCGGATCCTTATATAAGGCAGCTAGAAAGTATGCTGACCCATATGCAAAGCTTTCTTTTTCTCAGCGATGAGAAAGGCATTATTTTGCGGGTAGGCCAGGCTTTAGGCAAAAATAAATTTCAGCTTGTGCCGGGAACCATGTGGTCGGAAGAAACCACCGGAACTTGTGCCCATGATCTTTGTATCCAGCTAAAAAGGCCGATTCAGCTATGCGGTTCGGAACATTTCAGTGAAATTTTCAAGAATATTTCTTGTTCTTCTGCACCGGTTTTTGATGAAAAAGGACATTTAGAAGGAACCTTGACCATAACCAGTCCCTATTTAAACAGTCAAAACTCCCATTCATTGGGACTGGTAGTAACAATGACTCGGGCTATTGAAAAGGAATTCCAGCTTTCTGTAAAGAACAACCTTTTTGATACAATTTTTTCTAAAGTTAATGAAGCTATGATTGTTTTTGACAATTGCGGAGTTGTTATCAATATCAATGCTGCCGGCAGGAAAATATTCGATGCTTTGGGCAAAAAACCGATGGGAAAGCAGGTGGAAGAATTATTCGACGACCTGTCTTTTTTAAGAACTTCTTTAGCAAGCGGAGAAGCTGCACTGAATAAAGAAATTTCTATCAAAAACAGCAAACTTAAAAACCTCTGCTCCGTCTATCCTCTGGAGAATTATGACAACAAGAACTCAGGCTATATTCTCATCTTAAAACCGATAGAAGTGAAAAATGTTCATAAGAGAATATTGCCTGGTTCGTCAACCCGCTTTACATTTAATAAGATAGTGGGCGATTGTGCAAAATTTACCGAATTGGAAGAAATGGCTAAGAAGTTTTCCAGGGTTAATTCTAGTATTATGCTCTTGGGGGAAAGCGGGACAGGCAAAGAAGTCTTTGCCCAGGCCATTCACAATGAAAGTCGGCCCAATAACCCTTTTATTGCCGTAAACTGTGCCGCCATTCCGCGAAATTTAATTGAAAGCGAACTGTTTGGTTACGAAGCGGGGGCCTTTACCGGTGCTAAGACTAAGGGCAAACCCGGTAAGATTGAGTTGGCCAATAATGGCACCTTATTTTTGGATGAAATCGGTGATATGCCATTGGATATGCAGGCTGTACTCTTGCGGGTTCTTGAAGACAAAACCATCATGAGGGTAGGTGGAAGCCGCTATATTCCAGTAGATTTCCGTTTGATTACAGCTACGAACAAAGATCTATTGACCTTGACCAAAGAAAATTTATTTCGAGAAGATTTGTATTATCGGCTTTCTGTTTTTCGGCTCAATATTCCCCCTTTGCGGGAAAGGGGCTCGGACATCATCCAGCTTGCAGAACGTTTCATCAACATATATGCTCAGGCCCAGCGTTTGGCCGAGCCGGTATTGAGCAATTCTGCGAAATATATTTTACTGCAATATAGTTGGCCGGGAAATGTGCGGCAATTGCAAAACGCCATTTCTTATGCCGTATGTTTAAGCAGCGACGGTATAATTTTACCCGAACATTTACCCGGAGAAATTTTGGATTATTATATAAGTTCGGATTTAAAGACAAAGGAACAGCGAGAAGAACAGAAAATTCCAGCAGACAGTTATTCACATCTGGATGAAACCAATCATTCCATTAAAGACATTGAAAAAATGGCCATTAAAAAGGCGTTAAACGAAACGAACAATCGTGTTCGGGATGCGGCGAAATTGTTGGGTTTAAGCAAATCGACTCTGTACCGCAAAATAAAGGAATATGAGATCAAATAGAATATGAGATCATGTATGCGTTAGATTGTAAAAACATACTATTATTTTTAACAAAGTATGCTAAAATTCTACAAAAGAAATATCAGCTGGTTCGTAATATGTTTCACATTCACGTTTGTATTCTTCTTCCTGGAAAGTCCCCTTATTGACAGAGAGATATTTCCCCTTGCAACGGGCAGCGACCTGGCCATCAGGCAAAATTATTTTGCCTTCAGCTTCATAATGGCGTCCGGAAATACTCGTGGTTTTGGCTACAATCAACAATTCCTGCCCGTGGACGGTAATGGGCTTGCAATAAGTAACTGTTAATTCTATGGTCATGACTACAACGTGGGGTGCGGAGATTTCAATTGCTCGCCAAAGAATCTCATCAAAATACGTAGCGGTGATTCCTCCGTGAATAAGGCCGGGAAATCCCTGATGGCAGTTTTTGGTGACGACAGTTCCTATAGCGTACCCGTCTACGGTCTCGTAAGCTCGTAAACCAATTCCTTCTTTGGGCCCGTTCTGGCAAGCGAAGCAGTTGGCTCCGGGCGGGAATTTTCTGTGAATTTGGTGTTTCATGTTGGTTTCTCCTAAATTACTATTGAGAAATGAGGCGTTTCATGCTCCACCTGTGCAATTATTGTGCCAAAGTATCTTTTTCTTGACTGGTTTTATGTATAAGGAATTGTTTCAATATATTAAGCTGATTTATGATCTTTGTTAATTTTCAATACTTTTCCTTTTTTCTGGCATTCTCTCGATAAACTTGTTGAGCCCTATCTGCACAATATTCTTTCTTATAGCTCAAATTAATGTTTAGTAGTACTATACCCTTTTGTATTGTTTTCTCTATTGTCCGAACGTGCTTTCCTAATCTTTTTGCTATTTTTATGGTTGTAGTTTTTCCTTTAGTAAAACCTTAATTGTGTATCTGGCTCGTTCTGTTAAATGTTTATTATTTTTTATTTACTCCTGCAGTATAATTATGGGAGCTCATGGTCTATCCTCTTAATGCTTTTGCTTGGTCGCTTAACATTATAAATTGGATTAACCATGAGCTTCTTTTTTTTCTGCCTTATCGCATTTAAGCTGACAACTTACCATAATAGAATAAGTCCCCAAACAAAACCGGAACAAATATAGTTCTGATATGGGACAAAAACAGAGTCAAAACACAAAATATTGTCCCAAGCGTAAAAACCGTTCTAGGGAAAGTGGGATTAATTTTTGGAACGATAATTGCATGGATATAAAAGGGAGGTGTTTCAGGGAATGGAAAGCAAACCTTGGTTTCAACACTATGATCCAGGTATTGACCTTTTATGTACTTATACGACGATGCTGCCCAAGGAGCAATTTCTCTTTTGGGTAAATAAACAGCCTGAGCGGCCTTATATTTATTATTTAGATGATATAATTACTTATAACCAAGCCAATATTTTGGCCTGTAAACTTGCCCGCCAATTGCAAAGCATAGGTATGAAAAAAGGAGACCGTCTGGTATTAACCTTGCCTAATATTCCGGAATTTATCATTGCTGTACAAGCTTGTTTCAAAATAGGTGTAATTGTCGTACCAACTAATCCCCGCTATACGGAAAGAGAGCTGGCTTATCGCTATGCTAACAGCGGGGCAAAAATAGCGATGTGCTTGGCACAGCATGTTGATACTTTATTGGAACTCCAGAAAGAAAAATGCCCTGATTTACAAAATGTTATTGTGGTTGCCGGCGAACAAGAAAAACGATCCTTGGCACAAATCAAAGGGCTGTTTTTTTATAACCAATTTTTGAAAAGCGATGACTGCGACGAACCCCAAGAAGAAGGCTCTTTGGAAGATGTGGCGGTGTTGATTTATACCGGAGGAACCACAGGAGTGAGTAAGGGATGCAGTATTACCAACGCCAATCTCAATGCCGTAGCATTGGGATGGAAACAAATGTCGCAATATTTTACTGATTTTAGTAGGTATAAAGTGTTGTGTTGTACACCGATGTACCATATACATGGCTTTCAAATTGCTATTAATTCCAATATTTTACTGGGTGGAAGCGTTGTAATTTTATCTGGACTGACGCCGGAAGAGATCATTAAAGCGATTAACCGGTATGAACCCAATGTTTTACCGGTAGTACCAACCTTGATTAGAGAATTAATGAAACGGCAGGATTTTGCTGAATCAAAAGCTCATTTGATTGAACATATTGGTTGCGGGGCATCTCCTATACCTGCGGCGATAATGAAAGAATTCGAAAATATTATCGGTGTTCCTATTATTGAAGGCTACGGTGCCTCGGAAACTACCATGGCAGTTTCGGGAAATCCTATGAGAAAGAGAAAAACCGGGAGCGTAGGACTTCCTTATCCGCAAACCGACGTTAAGATAGTTGATATTGAGACGGGCCAAAAAGAATTGCCTGCGGGCCAGATAGGGGAACTTTGTTTTAAAGGCCCTCAGGTGATTAAAGAATATTGGAACAATCCGAAGGAAACTAAGCTAGCCATTAAAGAGGGATGGTGGTATTCCGGGGACATTGGCTATATGGATGAAGAAGGTTTTCTTTTTTTGATAGACCGCAAAAAAGATATCATCAACTGCAGCGGATTTAATGTATTCAGCAATGAGGTAGACGAAGTGCTGAACAGCCATCCAAAAATATTGGAAGCGGGAGTAGTGGGCATACCCGATCACAAAAGGGGTGAAACGGTAAAAGCCTATGTGGTGAAACATCCCGGAGAAGATCTTTCAAAGGAAGAAATCAAAAACTTTTGCCGGAAATATTTAACAGCATATAAGGTACCTCGGGAAATAGAATTTATTGACGTTTTGCCCCGTACCTGTGTATACAAAGTTGACCGCAAAAAACTGAAGCTGATGAACCAACAAAAACGAGATCAGAAAAGCCAAGAAGAAAAATAATCTTATGCCCGCAAACTTGTTAAGCTTGCGGGTTATTTTGCCACTTTTAGTATTCTTTTGACAAGCAATCCAATATGGGACACAATTGTTCACCAAAAAAAAGTTTTGTCCCATTTAAAGAAAATAAAATAAGATTTGACTAGAAATAAGGATTTTCTTCAATGGCACATTATTTGCAAATACTGATATACACAAGTTATTATTTTCAAGGAGGGAAAGCTTATATCTGAAAGAATAGTCATTCTCACTATTGCCCAGGCTAAATCCTGCCTGACGGCATCGGACACGAACTTATCTTTTTATTCAACTCCTTTAGATAGCCCGGGTGAAGGCAGGGTTACACCGGTTAAATTTAAAATAGGCTCTTTCGTGTAATTGGACTTAAGTTTGTCAAAGCAATAAGAATAATAAGAAAATTTAAAGGATGATAAAAATTTATGAATGTTAAGGGACGCACCAAATATGGGTTTAATGGTTTTGTCTTATTACTGTTTTTAGGTTTAATCTATGCTTGGTCTATCTTTGTTTCTCCTTTAGAGACCGAGTTTGGTTGGGTACGTATTCAAACTTCCATGATCTTTACCATTACAATGGTTTGTTTTTGTTTGGGGAGCCTTTTCTCAGGCCGGGTTACTGCCAAAAAAGGAGCCCGGGTAACGATTCGTCTGGCCGCTGGATTATTATTAATCGGTTTTATCGGGTCTGCCAATGTAAATTCTCTGCCAGGAATTTTTATTACTTACGGTGTCATTTGTGGTTCAGCCGTTGGCATGGGCTATAATTGTATTTTAAGCACAACGTTAAAATGGTTTGCTGAACGTGCCGGGATGGTTTCAGGTTTGCTGCTTATGGGGTTTGGTTTCGGCAGTATGGCTTTGGGAGCAGGCGTTACTTCTATGATTGGTGCCTTTGGCTGGAGAATGACGTTTGTCATTTTGGGCGTTGTTTTTGCTGTCCTGCTTTTTGTCGGCTCAATTTTACTAGTCCCTCCGAGCAAAGAATTTTCGGAAGCATTGCTTAAAAAACAACAACATAAGGCTGGTCCATCCGCTCCGTTAAAAGATTTTACACCGGCTCAAATGTTAAAAACGTCTAACTTTTGGATTGCTTTGCTATGGAATTTGCTTCTTACGGCCGGTGGTCTGGCTTTAATCAGCAATGCGGTTCCTGCTGCCAGGGAAATTCTGCTAAGAAGCATGGACGCTTCAGCAGCATTGATATTGGCTACGACAGCCATGGGAATGCTTTCCATGGCTAGCGGGGTGGGTAGGCTTATAGTCGGGATGGTTTGGGATAAAAAAGGCTACCGCTTCACTCTAGTTTTTGTGGCACTGTTGCTTACGCTTTCAATGGTGATGCTGATTTTTGCCGATAAAACGGACAATTTTGCTCTCTTAGTAACAGGTTTTTTCCTTTTGGGGTTTGCTTACGGCGGTGGTCCTTCTTCGGCTTCTGCTTTAATTATGGCTTTTTTCGGCCCCAAATATTACGGGCAGAATTATAGTATCATTACCTGCAACATGATTCTCTCAGCCGTTATCGGCCCTACTGTCATCAGTTCGCTCCAGGCAGCAACCGGAACATATGGCAGTGCATATATCGTATTTTTGTTCTTTGGTTTTGCAACTTTAGCCGGTGCTTTTATGATTAAAAGCCCCCAATGAGATTCGGCCCGTTTCATTTGAATACAACCTCGTTTTCTATTATAACTTAAAAGAAATGTAACGGAGAACATAAAATTTGGTATCCAAATTATTGTAGCGTAAAGAAGGAGACAGTATTTATTTCTCACCGCTGTCTCCTATCTTATAGCTGCCATTGCCACGACGCCTTTCGTTTTGCCTCCCGATATGAGGGGACTTACTTCCAAAAAAACAATACTATCCAAGAAACGGAAAAGAGGGGAAGGAACAGAAACACCCCATAAAAAGAAAAGACGTCTCATCTGAGACGCCCTTAAAGGCTGTGTTTCGTTACAGCTATATTTCTTTTTGCCTCACGGAATAGAAGAGCTAAGAGCTTCAGGGCAGCTCCATTCGGCAAAAAGCCATTGATGTGCTGCATTCTGCAAAGCAAATCCTGTTATTTATAGTCGTCCTTTACGGTCTTCCATCGGCAGAGCAAGTTTCTGTACTCCTTGCCTCCAAGATAAAATTGCCTGACTTTTGTTTTAATGCTACATACTTAACTTTCTGCGGTATATCAGGAAACTTTTTGCTGTTTCGTGTTAATGCTTTGGCATAAAGTATAGCTGTTGACTCGTCTGAAATTTCTTCCCTATTGTCATAGGCTTTTTTTGCGTTTAAAATGTCTTTTTCAGTAATTAACATTTACTATTCCCCCTTTTGATTATTGTACACCCTATGAATATCATAAAAGGTGTTATGCAATTACTGAATTATCCTTTAATTTAGCTTGGAATATCCTCTTTTATAATTATACCGACAGAAACATGCCGGTATAATTATTCGCCATTACAGTCCTCTTTTTTCATTAGGAACCATGCTGAGATAATCGTAGGATCCACCTGATTAACCCAAGGCTAAGGGAGCTAAACATGAGTAGCGTAAGTCATTGGATAACGAGCCGACCAAATTCCTAATCAAGCCATACGAGCATAATAATACCTAATCTTTAGGGCTTCTTTATTACTGTTATATATCGGCCGGCAATGCTAGATGCAATATTTTATGTCTTTTATCTGGTGGCCAAGGGGAAAAAATCCCCTCGTCACCAAACTTATACAACCCAATACCGGTTGCATTATTCTTACAGGTGCAGTTCCTTATTGCGGTGTAAACAGTACCATTTTGGGCTTTCTAGCCATTTTTTCCGCCAATTCTTTAACTGGGCCATAACTCATTACAAGTGCCTGGCAATGCTGTACACAACTGGGCATCTTACCTTTAGATACCCGGTCTTCGCACAGGTTACACAATGAAGTTGGGAAAGGAATATGATTTAAATCCCATCTTCCATCAGGCATTTGACGAGCCCCATCTGTAAGTAATTTAATACCATACTGATTAAGGGGAAGATTTAATTCCTTCATGCAGGCAACTTCACAAGCGTGGCAGCCTGTACAATATTCGTAGTCAATTAAAAGACCATATCCGGATGTATCCTCTGATTTCAGGCGGCGTTCCAGACTTTCTCTGGCTTGAGGATATACGGAAGCCTTCCCTTCAATCTCTTTAGAAAGTTGCTCTGACATATTCCCATCCTCCTTTTTTGGTGACTTGTTCACCGGGCATTACTTTACTATTTTCTTCGGTAACTTTATAAACCCGGCAAAGCAGGTTTTTATTGGGTGCTCCATAACCGGCAGGTCCATTTTGGCATTGGGAAGTCAGGTTATTGATATTGGAGTCAAAAACTCCGAATAAGCTGGGTTCCGCTGCTTCTTTTTCCGGGAACCACCAGCCATGCTCGGCATTTATGACTCTGGGATCAATGGTTCTGACCAATTTAGCGATTTGTTTGCATCTGCCGCGGAAGCTTTCAATCCATACCCAGTCTCCATCCTTAATGCCGGACTTTTCAGCAGTATCCGGGTGAATTTCTACCTGTGGCTGGGGGTGGAACATTCTCATTGTCGCCTGCTGACGGTGTTCAGAGTGGAAAAATTCCCATGAACGTGTTCCGGAAGTAAGGATTAACGGATACTCTTTATACAGTTCAGGTTGTGAATACGGGCTTTCCGGCGGTTCAATGTGAGCAGGCAGCGGATCAATATCAAAGGCATCAAACAAGTCAATATATAACTGGATCTTGCCGTCGGCAGTATTGAAACCAGGTTGTCTGTCGCGGCGCAGAAGGCCTTTTTCATATTTTTTGTATTGCCATTGAGGATAAACATAGACCTTTTCCTGCAGTTCACGATAAGTCAAACCTTGGGTCTTGCCTCTTTCACGGTAGGTTTTCCCGGACCACTCAATTTTGAAGGCATCGGGATATTTTTCTTTGTCGTTGCCCATTTTCCAGTTAATCCAATCGGCAACAGTTTCCCAAGGAAATGCTTCGGGATGTAAACGCTTGCCGAGTTCCAGGCAAATTTGCTCGTCAGATTTACACTCATCATATTCGCATATTTTACTAATAGCACGCAGCGGTGAGAACCAGGCTCTGAAGCTGTCACGTTCCGCACTCATACCCGCAGGAAGCACGATGTCTGCACAGGCAACTGCGGTCGGAGTCATGAAGAGATCTACAACGACATTGAAGTATACACTTTTCATTGCTTTATAAACACGGGGTGCCTCAGATGCCATGTTGGCAAAGGTATTCGTAGTTTGCAGCCACAGCATTTTAACCGGGTAAGGATCACCGCCGTTTTCGATAGCCCTGAGCACTGAATCACCATGAGCGGTTGAAGCCAGACCGTACTTTTTAAGAGGGAAATTTTCATTTCCAAAGCGTTTTTCCTGTAATTCGGGAGAGACCCACTTGTAACCGCAGCTATATCCATCATCAACATTAAATCCGCTCTTAGCAATAATGTTTCCGCCCGGTATATCAGTATTTCCGGTAATAGCCCATAAGCTGTTAATAGCCTGGGCAGTGGCAATACCTGTCACTTGTTGGTCGACTGCCAGTCCCCATTGAATAGCAGCCGGTTTGGCAGCAGCATAGAAGCGTGCCGCAGCTTCGATAAGCTCTTTGGGTATCCAAGTTATTTCGGCAACCTTTTCAGGTATATACTCCTGTACACGTTCGGTCAATTCCTCAAATCCAGAGCACCATTTTTCCACAAAGTCATGATCATAAAGATCTTCGTTGATAATAACATTCAGCATACCCATCGCTAGTGCACAGTCAGTTCCCGGTCTTATCTGCAGCCAATACTCTGCTCTAGATGCCAGCCAGGTTAGGCGTGGATCTATGACGATTAGTTTTGCCCCCATTCTCATTTCATCAACGATCCAGTGGCCAAAGAATCCATCGCCATTGGTGATTATCGGGTTATTACCCCAAATAACAATAACTTTAGGGTTTACGAATTCCGGATGATCATAACGTTCTTCAAAGAATTGTGCACAGTCACATACAAAGAAATCACTATTCATTACTGCCTGTTGTGCTGCTCTAGGCAGATAGCAGGAGTCTCCGGCCAGAAATCCCAAAACATAGTTTGGACTACCAAATCCGGCATAAGTTAGATAAGGTACCTGCCAGATAATGTTTCTGCCTGTCCCTTCCATGCCGCATATAGTTTCGGGACCCCATTCCTTTTGAATATATCTTACTTTTTCAACAATAATATCGTAAGCTTCATCCCAACTGATTCTTTCCCATTTGTTTTCGCCGCGTTCACCAACACGTTTTAAAGGCCATTTTAAACGTTGGGGATGATTGTATGCTTCAGTCTGATTCAAACAACGCATACACAGTCTGCCCATGTTATAAGGGTTATCAAGATCGCCTTCGACCTTTTCCAACTTACCGTCTTTCGTATAATAGAGAAGTCCGCATCCATCATGACACCCCGGTCCTGACCAATGCGTAGAGCGTGTAACAGTGTATTCACCATCTTGCCACTGCCATTGTTTCTGGGACATATTATTTTTCCCTCCTTGAAATAATTTTGTATTACAACTTCATATTCTATCTGCCTGCCGCAAGGGAACTAATAATGGCAGATAAAACATTTAATTGTCAGATGTGAGTTTGTTTGCGGGTATTAAAACTGCATTTCATGTACTTTTTAGTCACTGCCACTTTGATGTGGCCTGAAGTACATGTATTCACTCCCTTCATATGTTGAATTTTTTGTTTCGCGTATATATATTGCAAATATCATGCCATACGGGAAAAATTCCATTTTTTCAGGGTTTTTATGGACCTTGGGACAGAAAACGATGATTGTGAAATAAAGTGTCCCAGATTGAAATATAAAAAAGACCCGCATCGATATTTGCAGATCTAGGCATACGGATTCAATTGGTCTAAAAGAGTTCCTGCTCTTAAAATTCGTCAGAAAAAACAATATAGGAAACATATCATAAGCGTCCGTAATTAAACAAAATGTCTCAACAAGCCTTCTTAACAACTTGTGAATCAAGATTTTTTTCTAGTGTGCCAGATAAGACAAAGTCAACGATAGAAAGGAAGTACCGGTCGATGATAACAACCAAAGCCATATAGGCATGTTTTATTCGACAAGAGGCGATCTGGTTAATTGATTTAGATAAACCTCGTATTCAGAACAAGTTATTTAATGTTTCTTTCTTCCCGTAAGACCTCAATGACTTTTTCGCTATTTGTTCAGGTGTAAGAATCCACCTTTTTTACATTCTCTCTCTAACTTATTTTTTGTTTTGCCTGTCTCGTTTGATAGAATTATTATATTCGGCCAACAATTTTTCATAATGAGACAGAATATTTCACAATCAATGATTTATGTCCCAGCTTTTTAATAACGCTAGAAAGACAGCCACTTTCACTAATGGCATGATAATTGCAATATTTATATTTGGAGCAAGAACTATTCTGCACTTGCTGCAATGAAGATCTGAGATATTCTTAACAAACGCATTATTTCCTTGACCAAAGCTGTCCACATTCATTTTGTCAAGCAGAAGGGTTTACTTAAATCAAGCCCGTTTTATAGGGGGTGATTTCCAGAAAAGTTCAGTACTATATTTGGAAAGGATTACAATTTATGTGTCATCATTGTTTCGGCTGCAGCCCTTCTTGTTCAAACCGTCACGATGGAAGGCCACCACGAGCTCCTTTGAAAAGATGTCCTGCTTGTGGACGCTTCAATCCTCCGGAAAATCTTAAATGCAAAAGATGCAGCACGGACTTACCCGCGTCAAAGCCAGCACATCGTCTATAAAAAAGCATCTGGATGAAAAAATAATACTGATTTGCTTATATAATATAGTATTTTTATCATAAATACATACCAAATTAAGAAGGTGTGTATACCCAGATCGAGCGTAAAAAGTTTACGCAAGGGCAAATGTTAATATAGTATAGCCGGCTGAAATTGCAGCTTAATATACTATATGCAAATTGGTATAAGACATTGACTTAATAGTCATGAGTAATAAATGAATATTGGAGGTCTGTATTTTATGAACAGATGGGAGACTATTGAACGCAAACCGGCCCCACTTTTTGCTCCGACTTTTGGACCGCTTACCGGAATAAGAGTACTTCTAAACGGGACAGTGGTAGCTGCTCCTTTCACTGCCACCATGATGAGTGATTTCGGTGCTGAGGTTATTGCCCTTGAGCGGCCTAAAGTCGGCGGAGATCCTGCCCGTCATCAGAAACCTCAGGTTGTTGAAGGAGACAAATCAATTAGCGGTGCTTGGGTCCAGAATGCTAGAAACAAACTAAGTTTTACTTTAGAGACTAATCTTAATGTTCCGGAATCCAAAGAAATCTTTCTTTCCCTCATCAAGAATTCCGATGTTTGGATCGAAAACATGGTTTGGATCGATAAGCTAGGCATCTCCGATGAAATGTTACTGGAAGTCAATCCCAAACTAGTTATCTGCCACATTAGCGGTTACGGGACTCCCGGGTTCGGCGGAGATAAAAGGCAAATAAATAGGCCGGGATATGATCCTTTAGGTCAGTCTGAATCAGGTTGGGCACTACTTCAGGGTTATCCTGATCGTGAGCCTTACTATGCCCAGCAGTATGTTGGCGATTACCTTACAGCATTAATGGCGGTCAATGGGATTTTAATGGCCTATATGAATGCCCAAAAAACTGGTAAAGGGCAAAGTATTGATGCTAGCTTGACTGAAAGCTGGATGCGCGTAATGGACGATAATTTTGTACTTTGGACCGCAAATAAATTTATGAAAAAAAGGCAAGGTGTAATGCAAACAGCTTTCCAACCTGCAGGCGTCTTTGAATGCAAAGACGGAAAGTATATTAATCTGGGTTCTTATGGCAGAACAGCTTACTTAAATGTATTAAAGGGTTTTGGAATTGACGCTGAGAAATATTCTTACGAAGCAGCAGGCGGTTCAGCTGAAGCAGTTGCCAGTCCGCTCGGTCGTGAACTCGATGGTATATTCAAAAAATTCTTTGCTGAGCATACCGCCCAAGAAGCCTTGGACATTTGTATTGACAACAAAATTTCAGCGGCTATGATTAAAAGCACTGAAGATGTTTATAACGAACCGCATTGGCATATGAGAGGCGATTGGGTAAAATATACAGACCAGACACTCAATAAAGAAATTGAGGCTTTTGGGATTATGCCTAAGTTGTCAGAAACACCCGGTAAAGTTTGGTGCGGGGCTCCAGTGCTGGGCCAGGATACCCAGAGGATCCTTTCTGATCTTCTCGGCTACAGTCAGAGCGAAATTGACGCTTTGAAGGGCAAGGGCGTCATTGATTAATGTATGATCCAGTATTTTAATACTCCTTGCAGAGAGGCTACAGCTTTCCCTGCAACGAGTATTTTTTTATATTGGCTACACGTCATGATTTTCCGGAGGTTAGCGGAATTTTTTGTTGGAAACAGCCCGCGGACCCGTCATCACTATTATCACTATATAGAGCAGACTTATACCACACCTAAAAAACACCTACTATAGTGCCCTTCTACAATAGGTGTTTTTCAGTACATATAATTTTGTTCTTGCATAGTTAGTTACTCAGCTAGAATATTTACTAATTACCATTTTTGTGGCACGGGCTTTGTGAAGTAAGCAATTCAGAGTTTCCAGGGCCTTTTTTTCACCGCTGCATTTTTTGACGATTTTGTTCATTGATTACCCCTCCTTAGAAGTATATTGTTAACTTTTCTTTCCAGTTACTATTATAAGGTACTAACCGTTATTTGTAAAGAGTAAAAAAAGGTAATTAGTATTATTTGAAATAAGATGTAATATTCACAAAAATCTAAATTGAGTTGTTTTTTTTAGATATGCTCTCTTTAAAATAATCTTTACTATTAAATTTTAAAACAAAAGGATAATAAGTTTTTAGACTAGCCATACTAAGAATAATTTGTAATAAAAGGAGGTGTATCGCAATGGCTAAGAGTAAAATGGGTAAAGCAATGAAAGAAGTTAAAAAAGGTGTAGCCGAGATTGTAGATGATGCAAAAGAAAATACCAATAAAGCAGTAGATTATATAAAAGATAAGACTAAGTAAGAATAGTGTTTTTCTTCCTATTAAATATAAAGTTTTAAGAAGAAGGGGTTCGCTCAGGGGCGAGCTCCTTTTCATGATTTTATGGGCCTTATCTTAAAGATAATTATCTTATCAATGATATTTTTTCGATATAAAGGAAATAAGGAATAAAGAACCATGTTTTAGAGGGATTTGAGCAGTAAAAAAAGGCCGCCCTAAAAAGTACTTTGGGGACGGCTTAACTAAGATTAAATCCCTTTTGTTATTTAATTTCCAAATCGTCGGGGTTTTTGTCTTTAGCTGGAATAGAATCTTTTGACTGGCCGGTAGTGGATGTTCCCCCCTTAGCTTTAGCCTCTAATTCTTTGGTCTTTTGTGCAAATAAACTAAACTTACTAGCCATATTGGAATACCTCCTATTACTTTGGAAAGATTTACATTTCTCTTGTATAATATAAATAAATATTTAATTTTCTTTTCCCTATATTATTCCAAATATCTTAGTAATTATACAGAATTTATAAAATTTAAGAATATTATTTTCTAAAGTGAAGGTTAATGGGGCTAAGTTGAGGCAGATTACTTGATTAGGAGTGAATAGTCAATATCCAGTGCTTTTGCTATCTTGTAAAGAGTTTTTCGCGATGGTAAATTTCTGCCCATTTCAATTTTGCATAGATACTGGACAGAGATACCGGCCATCTTAGCTAGATCTACTTGCTTTAGACCCTTCTTTTTGCGAAGAGTGCGGATAAGGTTACCTATGCACACAAAATCACCCCCCCTAGATTATTACGCATATGGCCTAAAAGGACAAGAGAAATTACGCATGGAGGGTAAAATAGTAGCATATTCTTTATAAGATCTATTGTTTATAAAGCCATAGGAGATACATGAACACCAAAGATGAAAGGAAAATACAATTTGACTATCGGCAAGCGTATCAAAATAAAACGAAAAAATAATGGACTTACTCTGAAGATGCTTTCTGAGAAATGTAAGCTTTCTATATCTTATTTAAGTGATATTGAGCATGGAAGAAGAAAACCTTCTTTGGAGAGTCTGACAAATATTGCTAAGGGCTTGAACACAACGATATTTATTCTCTTAGAAGATGAAGATGGGGCCAAAGGATTTTCCGAAAAGACAGAAGCAGAAAAGGAAATTTATTATGTAGAGGATAAGAGTCTAGAATTTCGAGAAGTTCTTCAAAAGATCAAGGGTTTTGAGAGTTGGAGTATTGAAGATAGAGAAGAACTGCTTACCTATCTTAAAGTGAAAGAAAAAGTTAGAAATTCCCAACGAAAGAAATAAATGCTTCATTGTTATTTCATGTCGGGTTTAAAAAATCAGTCCGAAAAAAGTCCTCAAAAAGTTATTAACGCACCTTTAGGTGCGTTAATGTTTGCTTTAGGTGGGTTATTGTGGTAAAATCGGTTACTGTAAAAAATAGTCGAATTATCTTTATGGGCTTTTGGGTAAGCTAAGCCATGGAAAAACTTAAAAACTTTAGAAAAACACATAACATTGATTATATAAGCAGACATTAATCCTATGTGAGTAAATAGGAGTAGATTTGGGAGGTTACTAACAGAGAATCAAATTCGAAAAATTCATATCCTTTAAGGAGGAAAGAAAGTGGTTACAAAAGGAAGGATTAGCCGTTTCCTGGCTATGGCATTGGTTGTCTTCGTAATTGCAACCCAGGCTATATTCCTAGGAACAGCTGTCTTTGCCGAAAACAGGGAGGAAGAAGAACTTACATCAACGAAGAACATGATTACTGAATACAATAGTTACGCCAGTTACGCCAAAAACAATAGTTTCGCTGAATATAGTGGTTATAATGAAGATAGTTTAAATTATCTTGCCCAAGAATACGATATCGAAGATGAATACCTCTATTATATTATGGAGGTGGAAAAAACTTTCGATCTAGAACCTTATGAATTGTTTGCCTTAATATCACAGGAGTCAAAATTCATTCCCCAGACCAAAATGGATGGGGGATCGTTTTCCTACAGCACTACACAGATGAAATTGGCAACGGCCAAAACGGCCTATATGGCTATTACAGAGTATTATAAGAAAGAAATCCCTTACCCTACACATCAACTTTTGACTGAAGATAAATATTACGCAACACTGTTAGCGGGAGGATACCTTAAGTATCTGCATGATGTCTATAAGAATAAATATGAATCCTATACTGCCTATCATCGGGGTATAGGGGGCAGATTAGAATTTTATAAAAAACATGGACACTATAAATCGCCATATGCTTTACAAATAGCTGGCCAAAGTAGTGCTTTTGCCCGAGGCAAGATAAAAATCTGAGGTTGGTAAATAATATTGTATAGGCGTTAACTTAATCCCTGAGTGCAAAGCAAAGGATCTCATTTATTTTAATGAGTCCTTCTTTTTTTTCATAAGTTGTGGGAATGTATAAAACTGCACTTGGCGGTAAGAATAGGGTTAGGGTTCCGACCTGACAAAAACTGTAAAATTATTTTAGCCTGTCTAGAAGGTTATCAGGTGAGTTATTTGTAATCTAGAATTTGTGAATAAAAGGGCAGGCTGAGAAGGAGGAAAACCAAAATGTTCCCGGTAAGGGAAAGAAGTCGTAACTTTATTATCGCCTTAGTAGCTTTACTTATTGCGACTCAAATTGTGTTTTTGGGGATTATGGTATTGAATCATATGCTCGATACTACTATTAAACCACAACAGACTGATCAAATTATGGTGGCTGATCTGAAAGATAATTGGGAGCTTGAAACTTATGAAAACGAGACATTGACATTAGAGAAGTCAAACAATTTTGCCGAGGTAAATGAAATAGCTAAGTCGGACAAGTTAGAAAAGCTAGCTGCAAAGTATAAAGCGGATCCGGAATATCTAGATTATATTGTTAAGGTGGAAAAAATCTTTGCTTTGGAACCTTGTGAATTGCTAGCCTTGATTGCCCAAGAATCCGGTTTTAAGCCTCAGACTCATATGGATGGGGGTTCCTTGTCTTATAGTACGACTCAAATGAAATTGCCGACGGCAAAAACTGCCCATATGGCTATTACCGAATATTATAAGATGGATATACCTTATCCTACCCATGAATTATTGAACGAGGATAAGTTTTACGCTACTTTCTTGGCAGGAGGTTACCTACGTTATCTGCATGATACCTACCAAGATAAATATGAATCTTATACTGCTTACAACTGGGGTATAGGCGGCAGAATGCAATTCTATAAGAATAACGGTCACTTTAAGTCACCGTACGCTCTTAAAGTAGCTAATCTAGGTAAATCTTTTCACGAATATGTTGGTAAAGAATACTACATCTCAGCTCATAATCAGGGAAAAATTGATCCAGAAATTCCAGCTAAAATAGCTGTGATTATCAAAAATTTCAAATCTTTAGAATTTGTTTAAAAAAAGAGATTGTTTTGAGAAAAAATCCACGCATTATTTGAGGTAAATATAAAGAATATATAATTATTCATAATAAAAGAAGGATTTTGCATAAGTATGTAGAATAATTAAATTAAGACAGTTTCCATATTGTAAAATTATGTAAAAATTTAATAAAAGTTTTAAATATTTAATAGTTTTTTCACTTTTATTCTTTGTAATTTTTTAACTTAACATCGAGTGTCTGACATAGGTTCTCTGTCCACCTAGTTTCTCACCTCGTCGAGTTACAGGTGGTTTTTTTATGCTAATCTTGAAATTACAAACTTACAAAAGCCATAGATGTGGTGATCATAGATGATAAATAATATTCTAGAATTCTGCCTGGAACAAATTGTTTTGGAGGATGGGTAGGGATGAACAATGCAAGTGAAGTAATAGGTACTGTTTCTCTGTTTTTGTTTGCCGCAGGAGCATTGCTGCCGTATTTATTTTACCGAAAACGCCAATTGTCCTTATTAATTGGATGTCTCGCTGCGGCAAGCGGTAGTTTAATGGTTATGTATTTGGGATTTAGGGGGTTATTAGCTCCTGAACCAATCTATATCAGGTTTGGTAATATTTTACCGGGGATCTGTCTGGAGTTATTAATTGACCGGTTAAGCGGCTTTTTTTTGCTGACTATTTCTGTTATTGCTTTGCTTACGAGCTTGTATTCTATTCAGTATATGAGTTTATACAGTCGAGAAAACTTAGCGTGGTGGAGCTTTTGTTATAACTCCTTCTTACTTGCCATGGTCTTGGTAGTTACGGTTAATAATTTCTTGCTTTTCTTAATTTTTTGGGAATTAATGACCTTAGCATCTTATTTCTTAGTTACTTATAGTTATAAACGAAAATTAGTGCGTAAAGCAGGATTCGTTTATTTGATCATGACCCATATCGGTACGGTTTTCATAGCCTCAGCTTTTTTCTTAATGCTCGGAGTTGGCGGGGGTTGGGATTTTGCTGCTTTAGCTTCTAACAGTACTGGTCTCCTACCGGTCGTCAAGAATTTGGTTTTTATTTGTGCTTTGATTGGTTTTGGAACTAAAGCGGGGGTTGTGCCCTTGCATATTTGGTTGCCTCAGGCTCACCCGGCAGCCCCGACTAATGTTTCAGCCTTAATGAGTGGAGTGATGCTGAAAACTGCTATCTATGGAATGATCCGCATGATTATTGATATCCTGGGGGTCGGTCCGGCTTGGTGGGGCGGACTGCTTATTTTGCTGGGGGCGATATCAGCTGTTAGCGGTGTAATCTATGCTTTAATGCAGGAAGATTTGAAACGTTTGCTTGCTTTCTGCAGTGTGGAAAATATCGGAATAATCCTCATGGGCCTGGGAGCCAGTCTGGTATTCTATTCCTGGTCTCTTCCTGTTCCAGCAGCAATTGCTCTCGCCGCAGGACTTTTTCATGTCCTTAATCATGCCATTTTTAAGAGTCTGTTGTTTTTATGTACGGGGTCAATTTACTATGCCACGCATACCAAGAAAATAGAGCAGTTAGGAGGACTAATTAAAAGGATGCCTTTTACCGCTGTTCTCTTCCTGACTGGAGCTATTTCCATTTCAGCAATTCCGCCCTTTAATGGTTTTGCCAGCGAGTACCAAACATATCTGTCGTTATTGACGATATCTTACCAACAAACCTCAGTGCTATGGAGTTTAGGTGCTATCTTGGCTTGTGTAACCCTAGCTCTTACCGGAGCCTTAGCAGCTGCTTGTTTTGTAAAAGCTTTTGGAATTTCTTTTTTGGCTTTGCCCCGTTCGGAAAAAGCAGAAAAGGCGGAAGAGGTACCCTGGAGTATGACTCTTAGTATTGCTCCCTTGGCGATTCTGTGTCTTGTTCTTGGAATCAGGCCTGCTCCATTAATAAATACCCTGACAAAGGTATCTGCTCAGCTTATCGATGGGCCGGAGGTACCTCCTCTCCAAGTATTTAACTCTAATTTGGCATTGGTTTTAGGACTATTGATCTTGATATTTATTGGAGTCACTAGATTATTCGGTGGATACAGAGAGAGGAAGACTGAAACTTGGGGATGTGGAATCGAGCATAATGTTAAAATGGCCTATACGGCAGAATCATATTCTCAGCCAATTCGGAGAGTTTACCAACCACTGCTTCGACCCAAACGAAAAGTCAGGACCGAATTTTCGGAGCGATCTTATTTTAATTATAGAGTTTATTTTAAAGAGCATCTGGGATCCAATCTTAGGGAGTACCTTTATAAGCCAATTCGTAAAGGGATAATCAATATTTCCCAGAAGTGGCAAGTTATCCAAAGCGGTAATATCAATTGGTATTTGGGATACATTTTCTTGACGCTGATCTTATTATTAATCTTTGTTACTAAGGGGTGAGAATATGAAAGAAATAGCATTGTTCCTGGGGCAAGGATTATTTATCCTTCTAGTTTCTCCTTTAGTTAATGGAGTAATCAAGAAAACTAAGGCTAGAATGCAAAACCGGGTTGGTCCCCCACTTTGGCAGCCATATTTAGATATAATAAAGTTTTTACGCAGGGAAGCAGTCACCTCTGTGAACACTTCCTGGCTAACTAGTATTACACCGTATATCTGTTTAAGTGCTTATTTGGTGGCAGGTGGAATTATTCCTTTGGCCGGAAAACAAATTCTTGCCCTTGGTGATATTATTGCCTTTATCTATTTGTTTGCTTTGGCTCGCTTCTTTTTAGCCTTAGCCTCTCTGGAATCTGGCGGTTCTTTTGGGGGGATGGGTTCTAGTAGAGAGATGATGATAGCCACTTTAGTAGAACCTGTTTTAGCTCTAGGTTTATTTGGTTTAGTAGCTTTAGCCGGCACGACCGATCTGGCTGGAATCAGAGGTGCAGGAAGTAATCCGGCAGGAATTTTAGCCCTCATCGGCTTGATGGTAGTTATCATAGCAGAAACAGGAAGAGTTCCTGTTGATAATCCAGATACCCACTTAGAGTTAACTATGGTTCATGAAGGAATGTTATTGGAATACTCAGGAAGACAACTTGGTTGGTTACATTTGGCTGCCGTTATCAAAGAGACAGTTCTGCTGATTCTTCTGATCCATTTATTTTTTCCTGCTAATCCTAGTTGGCCATTAATATTAATACTTATTTCTCTGATAGTAAAAATAATGGTGCTAGGAGTTGTTCTAGCTTTGATCGAAAGCGTGAATGCCAAGATGAGGTTATTTCGGTTGCCGGAACTTATGGCAGGCGGAGCAGCGATTTGTTTGCTTTCAATTTTGATTAATAGTTTAAACGGACTTTAGGAGGAGAAAAAGATTTGATTACCATTATGGGCTCTATGTTTTTAATAACAGGGCTACTCATCTTGCCGGTCAGGATGATTAAGAACAATATTACTCTACTTGCCCTTCAGTCTTTATTTTTAAGCCTAATTGCTTTTCTCCTAGGTAGTAAGCTAGGGTTTAACGGGCAAATCATCTTTATTGGTTTTTTGACTTTAGTAGTTAAGGTCTTTGTCCTTCCTTTTATCCTTTTGAGGCTCGCCAAACAGCTTAAAGCCGATAAAGAGTTACATCCTAATGCTGGCCCTGTGGTTTCTATCGTGGCCGGGATTTCTCTAGCTGTCTTGACTTACGATTATGTTGTTCCGGTTATGCTGCAAGACATAACAAGTGGAGAGGAACTATTAGCCGCTGCAATCTCGACCATCTTATTTGGCTGCTTTTATGTGGTCAGCAGACGAAGTGTTCTTAATCAGGTTATTGGGGTTATCATGATGGAGAACGGTTTGTTCCTTAGCGCTTTGGCTATTACGGGTGGGATGCCGTTGATAATCGAACTGGGTATCTTCTTTGATATTTTGGTCGGAGTTTTGGTAATGGGAGCCATGATCTATAAGATCAGCGACCGTTTCCAGACCTTGGATATCAAAAAACTAAATAGGCTTAGGGGGTAGGGAGATGCTCTATTTACTTTTGGCAATTCCCTTAATTACAGCCGGAATTTGCTTGTGTCCTCTTAAAGTAAGGTATTGGGAGATAACTAATATTCTTGGAGGATTACTTACGGGTCTCTTAGCTCTGATTAATATTGGAAGTTATTTTTATTGTGAGGGATATGGAATTAATCAACAACATCTTGTGGTTGATGGTCTTTCTTCCTTATTTATTTTTATCATTGCAGTAGTTGGAACGATATGTAGTATTTATACGGTCGGCTACCTGCGTCGGGATATTGTTAGGAAGGAGTTCAAAGAAAAGAGGACAGGGAAATTTTACGCCCTTCTCCATCTCTTTATTGCTACCATGTACCTGACAGTGATCGCCGATAACCTAGGAGTAATGTGGGTCGCTATTGAGTTTACCACTATTGTTTCAGCCTTATTAGTAGGCTTCTCCGGACATAGAGATGCTTTAGAAGCAGCTTGGAAATACATTGTGATTTGTACGATTGGCATTGCCTTTGCTATGCTGGGAATTATCCTTACTTACTATGCCGCCCAAGGGATTGGGGCCGAGGAACAGCTTTCTTTAAGTTGGCAATTCTTATATCCCAGGGCAGATAGTCTTAGCCCATCGCTGATGAAATTAGCTTTCATCTTTATCTTAGTGGGTTATGGTACAAAGGCAGGACTTTTCCCTCTTCATACTTGGCTGCCGGATGCTCATAGCCAGGCACCCTCCCCTGTAAGTGCTTTACTGTCGGGAGTATTGTTGAATTGTGCTATTTACTCGATTATTCGGTTTCATCAATTAACATTGGTAGCTACGGGGAGTAATTTTTCCTCCCAAATTCTTATTTTTTTTGGATTGCTTTCTATGGTGGGGGCCTTTCCCTTTATCCTAGTCCAAAAAGATATCAAACGCTTGTTAGCTTATTCTAGTGTGGAACATGTCGGGATCATTATTCTAGGGATAGGACTAGGTGGTACGCTTGGCTATACAGGAGCATTGCTTCATCTTATTAATCATGCTCTGGGAAAGTCGACCCTTTTCTTATGTGCAGGAACAATCGTCCAGGAATATCAAACTAAGCTAATCTATAGACTGAGAGGTATCGGACAAATGTTGCCGATTACAGCCACTGTTTTTCTAGCCGGCCTCTTAGCTATAGGGGGAGCACCGCCTTTTGGTTTATTCTTCAGCGAGATGAATGTAGTTTCGCGGGGATTTCAAGTCTATGGCTTCGGGTTAGGATTCATTTTTCTTATGTCGGTCGCTATGGTTTTCACGGGGTTAATATATTTTGGCGGCAGGATGTATTTCAGTGACCTACCTTCTCGCTATAGACAGCAAGAACCTTTAGCTTGGAACCATTTTCTTATTATCTTACCCGTTTTTATCTTAATATTGCAAGGGATATACATGCCCCAGCCGATTCAAGCTGTATTCACCAGAGTGGTAATTTCTATTATGGCTGGGGGTGGGATAAATGTCTGAAAGAATTACTGTGACTATTGATAAATTGAATGAAACTTTAATCTTGCTGAAGAAACAGCAAGCAATCCTGCTTACCATGGCAGGGACGGACGAAAGGGCAGTCAAGGGGAATTTTGGGATTTACTCGGTTTTCCTTCTTCCGGAAGAGAAGAAGCTAGTGGAACTAGCTCTATCCCTTGAATCCGAATCTCCGGTTTATCCTTCAGTGACTTCCGTTTTCCCTTCTGCTCATTGGTTAGAGAGGGAAATTAAAGATATGTTCGGAATAATTCCCCAGGGACATCCTGATTTGCGCCGTCTAGCTATCCATCCGGATTGGCCCGCAGAAGTTTTTCCTTTACGTAAGGACTTTAGTCCAGACAGTGAAGTGCCTAGGATCAAAGGTGAACTGGATTTTTGTAAGGTAAAAGGAAGAGGGCTCTATCAGATTCCTGTAGGCCCTATTCATGCCGGGATAATCGAGCCAGGCCATTTTAGGTTCTTTGCTTTCGGGGAAGATGTCATAGATCTCCAAGCTCAATTATTTTATACTCACCGGGGAGTGGAGAAGACTGCTGAGGGTAAGCACTTCCAACATGTTTCTCTTCTTGCGGAAAGAATTTGTGGGGCGTGTTCTGTTTCTCATGCTGTAGCTTATGCTCAAGCCGTGGAATCCTTAGCTAAGGTAGATATTCCACCACGAGCTAAGTATCTTCGAACTATCTTGCTGGAAATGGAACGTCTTTACAATCATATTGGCGATCTTGGCAATATGTGTGCCGGTGTCGGATTTGCTCTAGGGATAAGCCGGGGGGCGATCATAAAAGAACAAATTATGCGTAAGAATATGGAATTGGTAGGTCATCGCTATCTACGGGGGACCCTGGTTAGAGAATGTGGAAGCTGAGCTTAAGGAATTAACGAATCTGATCTTGTCTTCCAATGGTTTACTTGATCGGATGCAGACTACAGGGATTTTGCCTTATGAAGATGCCCTTACTTTAGGAGCTGTTGGACCGGCAGCTCGGGCTTCAGGGGTTGACCGGGATCTCAGAAGAGATCTTCCCTATGCTGCTTATGAGCTGTTGGACTTCAAGGTTCCTATTCAGCAAGAGGGAGATGTCTATTGTCGCTTACTTCAAAGGATGGAAGAAAGCAGAGAATCTTTGGCCCTTCTTAGGCAAGCAGTGCTTTCTTTATCGCCAGGGGATTTGTTTGTCGAAGTGACGGGGTTACCTGCTTACCAAACAGGAATCGGTTGGACGGAATCGGCCAGAGGAGCAAATGTCCACTGGCTGATGAGCGGAGAGGAGGATACCATTTATCGGTATATGGTACGTTCAGCATCTCATTGTAACTGGCCAGTGCTTCCGTTGTGTGTGCCGGGAAACATCGTCCCGGATTTTCCCTTGATCAATAAAAGTTTCGAATTATGCTATGCCTGTTTGGATAGATAGGAGGAGGGGGCAAGATGCTCAGGGTCTTATCAGGCTTGCTAAAAACAAAAGTAATAACCGAAGGAAAAGGTAGAATAGATAGAGGAGATAACTCTAGTAAAAGGTTACCAGTCTTAAGGACCGACAAATGTCAGGCGGATTGTGATAAATGTTTTATAATCTGCCCTACCAAAGCCCTAACTGCTCAAGGTGTCGATCCTCGTCAGTGTATTTATTGCCTCCTCTGTAAAGATGTCTGTCCAATAGGAGCAATTGAAACCACTCATATTCCGATAATTTCCGCTTCTCTAAATGAAGAAGATTTAGGGCAATCTTTACGAGAAAAAGTTAAAAAAGTTTGTAAGGGTTCTCTACATATTAGATATGTGGATGCCGGAGCTTGCAACGGTTGTGATTTTGAAATCAATGCCCTGACTAATCCGGTTTATGATATTCAGCAGTATGGGATTGATTTTGTAGCTTCCCCTCGTCATGCGGATCTGCTTTTAGTTACCGGCGTTGTTACCAGAAACTTAGAGATAGCTTTACAAAAAACTTATGAGGCCTGTCCAAAGCCTACTTTAGTAGTTGCCGTAGGGTCATGTGCCAGTGGTGGGGGAGTATTTAAAGATGCTTATGCGGCAGGAGGCGGGGTAGATAAATATCTTCCCGTCGATGTCTATGTCCCGGGTTGCCCCCCTACTCCTGCCTTGATCCTGAAAGGAATTTTAACGGCGTTGGGAAGGAAGGAATTCTAGAGATATTGGGTTTGTTTTTGTATAATGGAGGTAGCCTAATTCGATATAAAAGCCTTTTTCTAATCTGGAATTCAGAGGAGCTTCTTAATTGTGCTTCCAAAAGCAAAAAGTAAGAATTACTTTAGAATGTTAGAAAGGGAGAGATGAACTTGTCAATAGTTAAAGATAAGAAAAGTCTCTTGGCTGAACTTAAAGCTAGTTTTAGTTTTGCTCATGAATTGCTTCCTCATCAACTCGAACTACTTATAGCAGACTCTACTCTTGAGGAAGTAGAAGCAGGTACAGTACTTGCTGAAAAAATCGGGAACTGTCCTGGATTAGCACTTATTCTGGCCGGTAAATTGAGGGTGTATAAAACTTCCGCTGATGGGCGGGAAATAACCCTTTACCGGATAGGTAAAGGAAGAACTTGCCCATTGTCTGCAGTTTGTATTTTAGGACATCTGGAAGGTTATTTGGCGAAAGTAGTTGCCGAAGTAGATACTAGAATTCTCTGGTTATCCCGGGACTTTGTATCGAATTCGATGGTTAAATGTGAACCATTTTGGCGCTATCTTTTTGGGTGTATGGCAGGTAGGCTTTATGAAACGATGGAAGTAGTAGATAATATAGCCTTTATACCAATTAAAAAACGCCTTACTCAAATTCTCGTAGAGAAGAGTAACTTTGGGAAACATGCCATTTATACTACCCACGAAGCTTTGGCTCGGGAACTGGGAACAGCTCGAGAGGTAGTTAGCCGCGAACTCAAAGGATTAGAACGTTTAGGTATCCTGAGCCTTTCCAGGGGACGGATTACTGTAGAGAAGGCGGAGGAATTAGAAAAAATAGTAGGCAACGTAAAATTTGAATAAAGAAACTATATAAAATACTATATAGAATTACCAAATTATATCTTTCTATTCTCATAAGAGAGATACAAGATAGAGGTGCTAATTAAAAGTATCTCTATTTTTATTTTCAGGGTTCATACCAATAAGAATATAATTTGCTTAAAGTAATAATCAATGGAAAAAGGAAAATAGTATAATATGGAGAATATTGAGAAAATAGGTAATAGAAAATTGACTATAAGACGTTAGGTAGATTATTCTTTGAAAGGAGAATTTTTTTTGGGTAAATCCGTAGTTGATAAAAAGATCAGGGTAATAGGCATATTCATACTATTAAGTATCCTGATCTTATTGTTAGCTAAGCCTAACCTCGGTTATGCCAGTAGTCCACAGAAGGAGGTCTTACTTCTAAACCTTAATAATTCTTTTTCTATTCTATTTTTGATTTTAATCGCTTTAGTAATTATTTTGTTAATTAATATTAATAAGCGTAAAAAAGTGGAGCAGAGATTACTAAGACAGAATGAAGAGCTCACCGCAATTTATGAAGAGTTAACTGCGTCGGAGGAAGAATTAAGGCAGCAATTTGAGGAAATAGTGATTCATCAAGAGGTAATAAAACAGAGTAAAGAACGCTATAAGCTTGCTTTGGAAGCAACGAAGGATACGATTTGGGAATGGGATTTGGCTCAGGATCAGAGATCTTATTCAGAGAAAACTTTGGAAATGTTAGGATATAAAGGAGAAGAGCTACTTAGCTATGAAGATTGGAGAGAATTAGTTCATCCTGACGATGTGGAGGTTGTCGAAGAAAATTTACGTACCCATTTTGAGGAAAAGAGGGAGATATATGTCAGCGAGTATAGGATCAGGTGCCATGACGGGCATTATAAATGGCTAAGTGCCAAAGGCAAGACTCTATTCGATAGTAGCGGTAAGGCTTATAAGATGGTCGGTAGCCATAGTGATATTACGGAACTTAAAGAACAGCAAGAGAAAATTAAACATCTTGCTTATCATGACTTTCTTACGGGTCTCCCCAACAGGGCATCATTTCAGGAAATAACCGAACAAGAGATTCAAAAGGCTAAAATGAACGAGACATTTTTTGCCCTATTACTTATAGATGTAGATAATTTCAAAGTTGTCAATGATTCCTTGGGACATGGAATAGGAGATAAGCTCCTAGTAAAGATAAGTCAGTCTCTGGCCTCATATGAGTATGCTGATAAGCTTGTCGCTAAATTAGGTGGAGACGAGTTTGTTATTCTCTTAAGGAACCTTAAAGATAAGGGAACAGCTCTCAGGCACGCTGAAAAGATAATGGGTCTCTTCCACCAGCCTTTTATTCTTAAAACCCATAACTGTTATGTTTCAATCAGCACAGGAATAGTTTTTTGCCCGCAAGATGGGGAGAACTTCGAAGAGTTGCTTATAAATGCCGACATTGCGATGTATAAAGCCAAAGAGCTAGGTAAGAAAAGATATGTTTTCTTCGATCGGAAAATGAAAGATGAATTTGAAGAGAAGGAAAGAATGCAAAATAGCCTTTGCCAAGCAATTGCCAGGAAGGAGTTCATTCTGTACTATCAACCTCAAGTCGATCTTGAAAGTGGTCGAATTATAGGATTTGAGGCCCTAATTCGCTGGCAAAACCCCGATAAGGGGATGATCCAGCCGAAGAGTTTTATCAGCTTAGCAGAAGAATCCGGACTAATAGTCCCTTTGGGGGATTGGGTCCTCAAAGAGGCCTGTACCTTTGCAAAAAAACTTCAGGATTTAGGATACCCGGATAAGACAATAGCAGTGAATATTTCGACGGTCCAATTAAGGCAAGATGACTTTGTGGATAAGGTCTCATCTATCTTAGAAGAGACAGGACTTGCCCCGGCCAAGTTAGAACTGGAAATAACGGAGACGGTTCTAATTGAATTCTTTGACCATCATATCCATGCCAAGCTTAATCTTCTCCAGGCGAAAGGTATCGGGATAGTTCTCGATGATTTTGGCCGGGGGTACTCTTCCTTAAATTATATTAAGCAGTTATCTATATCTACCTTGAAAATCGATAAATCCTTTATTGGTGATATTGATGATCAGGATGATAGTGCTAATATTACGGGAGCTATTATTATTTTAGCCCACCAGCTTGGGCTAAAAGTGGTGGCCGAGGGGGTAGAATTTCCGGAACAGATAGAGTATCTTCGAAATTATCACTGTGATATTATTCAGGGTTACATAGTCAGTAGGCCCTTGCCGGAAGAAAAAATATTGGCCAGCCTTTACTTATTACTCTCTGAGGTAGTTATCTAATATTATGGATCTAATTCTATATTTGGTAAATATATTCTTGGATTAAAGGTTCGTTATCATTGATGTTATTATGGAGTAGATATAAAAGATTGACTAAGAAGAAGGACCAGATTGCATGAAAAAAAACATTATTTTCTTTGACTGTATGGAGACCCTCATCGATATGCATGAAATACCCGGGGAAAGGGAGTATGCCCTGTGGGCTTTCGAAGGCTCAGGAGTAGAAGGATACTGGGAAGGTTTCAGAGAATATTTTGAAGATTTTCGTGCCGTACAGAGGATGCTTAAGGAAAGCCTACCCTACAATAAGGAATACGATATTAAATATCGGATCAGGCTGGTTGCCCAAAAGAAACTAGGCAGAGAAAAAGAAAAGGTTACAGAAGAAATCGCGGCAAGACTGGTTTCTAATTTCTGGAGCAAGTATAAAGAAAAATGCTATGTATCGAAGGAAGTAGCTGAGACCTTAAGCTTTTTGGCCCAAAAAGGGTATAAAATGGGGGTAGTTTCAAACTTTCTCTTTAAGGGTGGAGTGCAAGAAATCTTAAGTATTCATGGTTTAGATAGGCATTTTCAATTTGTTGTAACTTCGGTCGATGAGGGTTGGAGAAAGCCCCATCCCTATCTATATGAAGTAGCCCTGGCCAAAGTAGGCATAGAGGCCGAGGAAGCAATATTTATCGGGGACGATTATCTTAATGATTATATTACGCCCCAAAAGATAGGCTTTACAACCCTCTTTTTTGATAGGGGGGCGGGCTATCCAGAAGTGGATAAACGTTTTATGAATTTTAAGGAACTCAGAAATATTTTCAATAGAATTAACGAAAATAATATATTGCCGATTTAACCGCTAGAATTTCATCCGTCTTGCTTAGGAATTCTATGAAATTCAGAAAATACATCTGTTTCGAAGCAAAACGAAAAACCTTTTGTTTTGCTTAATTTATGGCTTGAAATAGAATCAAAGAGTGCTAAGATGTCACCATAGGCATAAAATAGCGACATAAGTATAGCAGAAAAGTTAAGCGAACTGGTGCGATCTTAGAAAGGGGAAGAGGGATGGATAAGAAGAAAAGGCCAATAATTGCTATAGCCGTGCTGACAATGCTTATTTCAGGATATTTCATCTGGGAAAGGTATTTAACCGGAAACAGCCTGGTTGTTGAAGCCTCAGGCACAATCGAGGCAACTACAGTCGAATTGACCGCCAAAGTAGCCGGCACCATCCAAAGCATTAAAGTTAAAGCAGGGGACGAAGTGAAACAAGGAGATTTGGTTGCGGAGCTTACCAGGAGTGACTTGCTGGCCCAGAGAGAGAGAGATGCTCTTAATGTGGTGATAGCCCAAAATAAGCTTGATGATTTGTTATCCGGAGCTCGTTCCCAAGAGATCAAAGAAGCAGTCGCCAATGTGAATATCCGACAAGTAGCCTACGATAAAGCCACAAAAGACTTGGAAAGGGCTGAAGCACTTTATCAGGGAGATAGTATTGCCTTGGCGGAGCTCGAGGCACTTGAGAACAATAATATTGTGGCCTTTAACCAATTGGAAGCGGCTCAGGCCAAGTTGAATCTCTTGCAGGCCGGAAGCCGTGATGAACAGGTCAAGGCAGCAGAAAACCAAGTTAAGATGATGGAAGCTGTTCTTAAATCGACGGAAGCAGTTTTGGCTGACCTCAAAATAGCGTCTCCCCTTAAGGGAACAATCAAGAGCAGGAATTATGAAAATGGTGAATTCGTTTCGGCGGGAGCATCTCTGGCGACGGTAGTTAATTTAGATAAAGTCTGGATCAATGTTTATATTCCAACAGATGATTTGCCCTACGTTAAGGTAGGCGACAAGGCCGAATTTACAATCAGTGGTCTCGACAAATTATTTGAAGGGAAAATTTCAGAGATAGCATCCAGAGGAGAATTTACCCCTAAAACTATTCAGACCAAGAAAGAAAGGGCTAATATCGTTTATAAAGTAAAAATAGAAGTGGATAATTCCGAAGGGATCTTAAAACCAGGGATGCCGGCAGATGTAACCATTAAGAAAATTTTAAATCAAAAGCAAGAAGCTGATAAAAAATGATTATAGTTAAGGATATCGTTAAAAGATTCGGTGATTTAAGAGCAGTTAACAAAGTAAGTTTTACAGTTCAGGAGGGTGAGATCTTTGGACTGGTAGGACCGGATGGAGCAGGCAAGACAACGCTTATGCGAGTTCTTTGTAATCTTTTAACTCCAGATGAGGGAGAGTTTAGGATTATGGCACAAACAGATTTCGGTTATATGCCTCAGTGCTTCAGTCTATATGGCGATCTTACCGTTATGGAGAATCTAATTTTCTTTGGTTCCATGTATGAGCTTAAAAAGGAAGTCATCAAGAAACGTTCCGATGAAATATTGGAACTTACTAACCTTATTCAGTTCAAAGATAGATTTGCTGACCAGCTATCCGGAGGGATGAAACAAAAATTAGCTTTAACCTGTGCCTTGGTAACAAGGCCCAAGCTCTTGATTCTGGATGAACCGACCTACGGCGTAGATCCGGAGTTCCGCAAAGAGTTCTGGAAGATTATTTATAAATTAAACGCAGACGGGATGACCATCCTTGTTTCCACACCCTATATGGATGAAGCGGAATTATGTAAGCGAGTAGCTTTTATGAATGAAGGCAGATTTACTGCTCTCGATACTCCCGTGGGGCTGCGACAGAAGTTTCCCTATCAGGTCTGGGAGGTAACATCAGAATCTAGGGATCCGGGGTTATTCGAAGAAGAGGAAGGGATCTTAGATTCTTCCCTATATGGTGACAAATACCGCCTGATAATAGAGAAAAGAAAAGATGCCGGGACGCTTATTGAGGAAGGGCTGAATTCCAAGGGGTTTTCCCTTGGCAGTCTGCGGAGAGTTGCCCCCTCCATGGAAGATGTCTTTGTGATAATGGCAGGTGGTGAAAAAACATGGAACATGTGATAACCACAGATAATCTGACCAAAAAGTTCGGCGATTTCACCGCAGTCGATAGGTTATCCCTTAAAATCAAACGCGGGGAGATTTTTGGTTTTCTCGGTCCTAACGGGGCAGGAAAATCAACAGTTATCCGGATGCTCTGCGGTATTCTCGAACCGACAGCAGGATCAGCGACAGTATTGGGCTATGATCTGCACAGGGAGACGGAAAAAATAAAGGATAAAATAGGGTATATGTCTCAAAAATTTAGTCTCTATGATGATCTTACTGCTAAAGAAAACCTTAAATTCTATGCGGGCCTCTATAGTGTCCCGAAGGCGGAACTAGCAGGTAGAATTGAAGAGATGATCGTTATGGCCGATCTCAAAGATCGGGAAAACGAGCTAGTAGTTAACTTAAGCGGGGGTTTTAAGCAACGGTTAGCATTGGGCTGTGCGATTATTGCCAGACCGCCGCTTATCTTTCTTGATGAACCTACCAGTGGGGTCAGTCCTACCAGTAGACGGCTGTTTTTTCAAATCATCAGAAGGATGGTTAGCGAAGGGACTACCATTATGGTGACTACTCATTTCATGGATGAAGCGGAACGCTGCCACAGACTCGCCTTTATTTCCGGGGGTCAGCTGATGGCGGTAGACAGTCCCGATAAGCTTAAGCGAGATGTTATACAAGGGATGATGGTTGAGTTGGATCTTCCCGATGGCCTGCAGAGGATCAAGGAGATAGAGGAATTAGCCTATGTGAAAGAATGTACCATTCATGGAGCTTTACTCCATGTTCTTTTGCCGGATAAAGGGAGCATCGCAAGGCTGCAAGATACGCTTGGATGTGAGGCTAAGAATATAACTCCTTCTCTTGAGGATGTTTTTGTAGCCCTGGCTAGGAAACAAAGAACAGATAGCAAAGCATATATAGGCTTAACAAGGGAGATAGAAAGACATTAAAAGGAGAAGAAATACAAAAAAATAGTAGGGAACAGGGGGTGTAGAGAATGGAAAGAATCAAGGCGATTCTCTATAAGGAGTTTTTGCAAATGCGGAGGGACAGACTGACCATTGGACTAATCTTTATGTTGCCCATGATTCAGCTCCTGCTCTTTGGATTCGCTATTCAAACGGAAGTGAAACACATTCCCACCGTGGTGTTCGACCAGTCTGGGAGTGAAGAAAGTAGAAGCTTGCTTGATACTTTTATCGCCTCAGGTTATTTTGAGATTCATTATGCCGCCAATACCTTTGAGGAAGTAAACAAAATGATAGATAGTGGTAAGGCGAAGGTAGGCATTGTCTTTCCCCCGGATTTTTCGAGAGAATTGAAAAGAGGGGATTCAGCACCTGTTCAGGTATTAGTAGATGCCAGTGATAATATGGTAGCGAATCAAGCTATGGCTGTCGTCAGTTCTCTTGGGCTGATTAAATCCCAGGAGGTCATAGCTCAAAGGGTGCACATGGATCTCAGTAATCCCCCCTATGATATCAGGGTACGTGCCTGGTATAATCCCGATGGGATCACAGCCTACTATATGGTTCCTGGAATCTTGGGAATCATCGTAACCATGACCATGGTGATCATGACTTCCATGGCCATCGTCAGAGAGCGGGAAAGGGGTACCCTGGAGCAACTTATTGTAACGCCGGTGAAAGCATACGAGCTGATGATAGGAAAGATTGTCCCTTATATTTTTCTTGGTTATATTCAAATTACGGTGGCACTCTTAGTCGGAGTTTTGGTGTTTGGGGTTCCGATTAGAGGGAGTCTGTTGGAACTGTATATTCTGACACTCTTTTTTATTACCGCATCCTTAGGCCTGGGGATCATGATATCTAACATTGCGAAGAACCAAATGCAAGCCTTTCAGATGTCCTTTTTTGTTATGCTTCCGAGTATCCTGCTTTCAGGTTTTCTCTTTCCCCGGGATGCGATGCCGAAGATCATTTATTATATCAGTAATGTGATTCCCCTAACCTATTATCTGGATATTATCAGGGGAATAGTACTCAAAGGAATTGGTTTTTCCTATCTTGTAGGTCAAGTGATGAGCTTAATAGTATTTTCTGTGCTGTTTGTCACAGTCAGTGTGCTTAAATTTAAGAAGAAAATCGCCTAGGAGGATTAGTATCGTGGTCAAGACCAGAGAAAAATTGCTCATAGCCTGTGAAGAGCTGGCAATGAAGAAAGGCCGAGGGTTCTATAATTTATCCCTGGTGGAACTGGCCAAGGAAGCAGGAGTGAGCAAGCGGACGATCTACCGACACTTTGACAGCAAGGAAGAACTCTTTGAAGCCACCGTGGATAAAGTTGCAAATAAAATAATGGCGCAAAACATAGAACTCTTTGCTTCAGAAAAAGATATGAAAGCCATTATTCTTGGCATCCTTAAAAATGTTACATATCTATTTAACGGGCAGATTATAACTGATTTAAGCACCTATTACCCTTTGCTTTGGCAAAAGATTGATACGTTTCGCCAAAACAAGGTGGAGATGCTCATGAACCACCTGATTAACAACAGCCAGGCGAAAATGCACTGGCGGGTTGACCCTAGCATTTTTAAGGCTTCGATAAGTGCAGCCATGACCGAGGTCTTAAGCCCCCATTTTATTGTGGAAAGCGGAATGTCTTTTGAAGAGGTGGGCTATAATTTTCTAGATATGTTTATGTTCGGGGCGATAGAGCCTATCAATAATTCTATAGGAAAGCCAGAATGCGAAATAAATAAAAATTAGGAGTGAAAGGTTGGCTAATTATTTTTATCGTTAATTAGTTCGATAACTTGTTTAATAACTAGGAGAAAGGAATATGATGCACCTTGTCAAAAGATAGACGAAGTCTTTTGTTGCTTTATGCCGCAACTTTTTTTATTTTCCTTAACTTTAATGTAGCTCAGACCATTACCCCGATCTATATTATAGACGCCGGAGGGACCGAATTCTATTCCGGCTTGCAGAGTACGCTATTCTATTTAGCTGCTGTCGTTCTAAGATTTTATTTTGGACCTCTAGCGGATAGCAAAGGAAATAGATTGGCACTTTTTATCGGTGGACTGGCCTTTATGACCGCACCACTATTGTTTTTGTTTAATCAATCTGTGGGGTATATCCTCCTGGTACGCATATATCAAGCCATAGGGTTAGCGGCATATTTCTCAAGTGCTTCGGCTCTGGTTGCTGCCTTGGCTCCTAGAGAGAAGCTGGGAGCCTATATTGGGGTATATCGCTTGGTGACCATGGCTACTTTAATCATAGGCCCGTCCAGTGCACTTAAAGTAATTGAGGGCTATGGCTATGGATGGTATCATGCCTTAGGTATTATTGTAGGCTTTCTGGCCATGGTTTTTCTGCATTTTGTCCGAGAACCCCGGAGAGAGGAAAATATAAGCACAGGCCGAGGAGTTTTACCCAGTTTAAATATGCTATCCTTATTAAAAGAAAAAAAGTTGGTACCCATCTACCAAAGCATCTTTCTTATTTCCATTTGCTATGGTCTCGTCCAGACGTTTACAGCGATATTTATTGCTCAGACCGCTACAGAAATTAACCCGGGTATTTTCTTTATTGTCTTTGGCTTCGGGAGTATTGTTTCCAACCTGACGGCCGGACCTTTATCTGATCTTAAGGGACGAGCAGCGGTGGTATTTCCC
>CALBJS010000061.1 GCA_937892995.1 uncultured Peptococcaceae bacterium
AACTAGCAGGAATTCCAGAGGGCATGGCTAGTGAGGCCTTAAGACTTGCGGCTCACAAGCTTCCAATTAAATGCAAGTTCGTTCATAAAGAGGATCAGGATGGAGAACAGGCTGGAGGTGGCGAAAATGGCGAAGAATAAGAACTTCCGTGACTTAACAGATGAAGAATTGTTAAAACAGATCGATGGTCTTAAAACGGAATTATTCAATTTGCGTTTTCAAATAGCTACTGGACAACTTGACAATCCGATGCGGATCAGAGAGGTTCGTAAAGGAATTGCCAGAGGCAAGACCATTCTCCGTGAGCGCGAGCTCAAGCGTGCTTAAGGCAGGGAAAGGAGGCAGTAACATTGGAAAGAAAGCTTCGCAAAACAAGATCGGGAAAAGTTGTTAGCGATAAGATGGATAAAACCATAGTAGTAGCCGTAGTAACAACAAAGAGACACCCTTTGTATAAAAAGATAATGAGGATTACCAAAAAATATAAAGTGCATGATGAGAACAATGAAGCAAAAATTGGTGATACCGTTGTAATTATGGAGACCAGACCTCTTAGTAAAGATAAATGCTGGAGATTGGTTAAAGTTGTAGAAAAGGCGGTTGTTCTCTAAAACGAGGAAATATCAAGCAGCCAGGAAAGGAGGTTCCGCCCAATGATTCAGGTTGAATCGAGTCTTAAAGTGGGAGATAATACCGGAGCAAAGAGATTGCTATGCATCCGTGTTTTGGGTGGGTCAGGACGCCGTTACGCGACTATTGGTGATGTAATTGTGGCTTCTGTTAAAGAAGCAACACCAGGGGGCGTTGTCAAAAAAGGTGAAATCGTAAAAGCCGTCATAGTTCGCACAACTAAAGAAATTAAAAGAACGGACGGTTCCTATATCAAGTTTTCAGAGAATGCTGCAGTTATTATTAAGGATGATAAAAGCCCGAGAGGAACCCGTATATTTGGACCGGTGGCTCGTGAGTTGAGAGAAAAGGATTATATGAAAATTGTCTCTCTGGCACCGGAAGTATTATAGGAACACATGTCGGACGGAGGTGAAGAAAATATGGCCGCCGAAAAAGTGAAGGTAAACGTCAAAAAAGGCGACATGGTTATGGTTATTACCGGAAAAGACGCTGGAAAAAAGGGTAAAGTACTTCAAGTGATTCCCGATAAGAGTAGAGTTGTTGTAGAAAAGGTGAATACCGTTAAGAAACACCAGAAACCTACTAAGGATATTCCTCAAGGTGGAATTATGGAGCAGGAAGCCCCGATTCATAGCTCAAATGTGATGCTTTACTGTACAGAGTGCAACTCTGTAACTAGAAAAAGTATTAAGATAACTGGAGAAGGAAAAGTAAGGGTCTGCAAGAAATGTGGACACAACTTGCCAGATAAAAATAAGAAGTAATTCCGGAAGGGAGGTACTCTGGTGACCCGCTTAAAAGATTTTTATAAAAGTGAGATAACCCCAGCACTACAGAAAAGATTTAACTATAAAAACATTATGCAAACTCCACGCTTGGAAAAAGTGGTTATTAATATTGGTTTAGGAGAAGCAATCCAAAATCCTAAGGCTATTGACTCCGCAGTCGAAGATATCATGACGATCGCCGGCCAGAAACCCGTGGTGACTAGGGCCAAAAGGTCTATAGCAGCTTTTAAAGTACGTGCGGGAATGCCTATTGGTGCAAAAGTCACTTTAAGAGGGGACAGAATGTATGAATTCGTCGATAGGCTTTTAAATGTAGCACTTCCCCGTGTTAGGGATTTCCAGGGAGTATCCGGTAAATCATTTGATGGCCGGGGAAATTATTCCTTAGGAATTAAAGAGCAACTTATCTTTCCCGAGATAAACTACGATAAAATCGATAAAATCAGGGGCATGGATGTTGTCTTCGTGACAACCGCCAGGACTGATGAGGAGGCAAAAGAGCTTCTCAAAGGATTCGGAATGCCGTTTCGTGACTAGATTTTAAGGAGGCTTTAATTATGGCCAAAAAGTCGATGATGGTTCGTCAATCGCGCAAACCGAAATATTCTGTACGTTGGCATAATCGTTGTAAAGTATGTGGTCGCCCACATGCCTATATGCGCAAATTTGGAATATGTAGGATATGCTTCAGAGAACTGGCTTACAAAGGCGAATTGCCTGGAATAACCAAGGCTAGTTGGTAAGCAGAATTGGAGAAAGGGGGAAAACTTCAGTGTCATTAACATCTGATCCTATCGCCGATTTCTTGACACGGATCCGTAATGCCGGGATGGTTTACCACGACAAGGTAGAAATACCCGGATCAAATATCAAGAAAGCACTGGCCGAATTATTGAAACAAGAAGGATTTATCAAGGATTATGAATATATTGAAGACAACAAACAGGGAGTTTTGAGACTATACCTGAAATATGGTCCTAACCGAGAGAGAGTCATTACCGGCTTGAAGCGGATTAGCCGCCCTGGTTTACGTGTCTATGCTAAAAAAGATCAGATTCCTAAAGTTCTTGGGGGTCTGGGAGTTGCTGTAATATCTACCTCCAAAGGCATAATGCCTGACAGACAGGCACGCAGTGAAGGTTTAGGTGGAGAAGTTATTTGCTATATTTGGTAAAGGATGGAGGTGTAGAATATGTCTCGAATTGGTAGAAAACCTATTACCATTCCCAATGGGGTGGAAATCAACCAGGAAGGTAATTTTATAACTGTTAAAGGACCCAAGGGAACTCTCGTTAGAGAATTCCGGCCGGAAATAAACATTTCCATTGAAGGAAATACAATCAACGTAATTCGTAGTAGTGATCAGCCTTTACATCGTTCCCTCCATGGTTTAACCCGTTCCCTTCTTTCTAATATGGTCGAAGGTGTAACTAATGGATTTAGCAAGAATTTAGATCTTGTAGGAGTTGGTTACCGTGCTTCTCTACAAGGCAAGAAGCTTGTAATGGCCGTTGGAAAATCCCATCCTGTGGAAATGGAACCATGGGAAGGTATAGAGATAGAGGTTCCTGCACCGAATAAGGTGATTGTTAAGGGAATCGACAAAGAAAAGATAGGTATTTTTGCAGCTAATATTCGTGGACAGCGTCCACCGGAACCATATAAAGGCAAAGGTATCAAATACGAGAATGAATACATCCGTCGCAAGGAAGGAAAAGCCGGCGGTAAGTAAGAAGGTAAGGGCAAAATCTCTTGCCGTATAGAAAGGGTGAAATAGCTTGATCAAAAGAACTGACCGCAGGAAAATTCTTAAGCAGAAGCATAAAAGCGTTCGCAAGAGAATTCATGGAACTGCTGAAAGACCACGCATGGCGGTGTTCAGAAGTTTAAATCATATCTATGCTCAAGTAATCAATGATGACCTTGGTATAACCCTGACAGCGGCTTCTTCATTGGATCCTGAATTTAAGGGTACAGACCTTTCGGGTGGCAACATCGAAGGAGCTAAAAAAGTAGGAGAACTGATTGCTAAAAAGGCTCTGGACAAGGGAATAAACAAAGTGGTTTATGACCGTGGTGGAAGTCTTTATCATGGTAGGATAGCGGCCCTGGCAAATTCGGCACGTGAAGCCGGACTTGACTTCTAAAGAAAAGGAGGGAATATCATTGCAAAATATTGATCCTAGTAAACTGGAGCTTACTGAAAGAATAGTGCATATCTCTCGTGTTGCCAAAGTTGTCAAAGGCGGAAGACGTTTTAGCTTCAGTGCTTTGGTTGTAGTTGGAGACGATAATGGTACTGTCGGAGCAGGATTAGGTAAAGCTACCGAGGTCCCCGAAGCTATTCGTAAAGGAATAGAAGATGCCAAGAAAAACCTTATTTCCATCCCTATGAAAGGAACAACTATTCCCCATCCGATTATTGGGCGGTTTGGAGCAGGACGAGTTCTTTTAAAACCGGCTGCCAAAGGTACCGGAGTTATTGCCGGCGGACCGGTCCGTGCGGTGTTGGAAGTGGCAGGGGTAAAAGATATACTCACTAAATCATTAGGAACTGCTAATCCTCATAATGTTGTAAATGCGACTATGAATGGTTTAAAAGAATTAAAAAGAGAAAATGAAGTAGCCAAGATGCGTGGCAAAACAGTAGAAGAAATCCTTGGGTAACGGCCACGGACGACGGCACACGATGTGCCTAGTGTCGAATGTGTCAGGATGGCATAACATTCGACTGGCCTAATGCCGTGGTGTCATGGATGACAAAGAGCGGTAAGGCCACAGATGGCAGGAAATATCATGATAGGTACTGTGTAAAGTAAGGAGGTGTCCGTAATGAAACTCCATGAACTTAAGCCTGCAGAAGGTTCTACGAAGGCACGCAAACGTGTTGGACGTGGTAGTGGCTCCGGATTAGGAAACACATCCGGTAGAGGCGATAAAGGCCAAAAATCACGTTCAGGCGGAGGTGTTCGTCCTGGATTTGAGGGTGGTCAGATGCCGCTGATTCGCAGACTGCCCAAACGCGGCTTTACTAATATTTTCAGCAAAGAATATACAGTAATTAATGTTTCCGATTTGGAAGAAAGATTTGAAGCAGGGGCTGAGGTTACGATCGAATCCCTTTTCGACACCGGATTGGTCAAAAAGGTTAAAGATGGTGTTAAAATTCTGGGAGATGGGGAATTAACCAAGTCACTTACTGTAAAAGTGCAGAAGGTAAGCAAAACAGCAGCGGAAAAAATTACTGCTGCCGGTGGAAAAGTAGAGGTGGAATAAATTGATATTTGAGACCCTGAGAGATGCGTGGAAAGTTCCAAGCATTAGGAAGAAAATAGGGTTCACCCTGCTTATGCTCCTAGTTTTCAGGATTGGGGCTCATATACCGATTCCATTCATGGATCGTGAACTGCTTAAAGAAATGATGGGTAGTGGAGGACTGTTTGAATTCTTCAATACTTTCTCCGGTGGTTCTCTGAAACGATTTTCGGTATTTGCCTTAAGTATCATGCCCTATATCACGGCTTCGATTATCATCCAGCTCCTGACAGTTGTTATTCCCTATCTGGAAAGATTGTCCAAAGAAGGAGAAGAAGGCCGAAAGAAAATTGTTCAGTATATTCGCTATGGTACGGTAGCCTTAGGCTTTGTGAATGGTTTTGGGCTTACCGTGGGTTTAAGAGGGGCCTTGTTAATTCCGGATCCCGCACTTAAATACCCGATCTATTTTATGATTGCTTTAGTCTTAACAGCAGGGACAGCTTTCCTGATGTGGCTGGGCGAACAAATCACCGAAAGAGGCATCGGCAATGGTATTTCTTTAATAATATTTGCCGGTATCGTTGCCGGAGTACCTGATGCAATCAAATATCTGGTGAACCTTCTAAGTGTCGGTGAAATCAGCTGGTTCTCAATTTTGGGATTGCTGGTTATCGCGGCTCTGATTATAGCAGGTGTAGTATTCATCCAAGAAGGACAGAGAAGAATTCCTGTCCAGTATGCTAAAAGGGTAGTTGGACGTCGAGTCTATGGTGGACAAAGCTCGCATATACCTTTAAAGGTTAACCAAGCAGGTGTTATTCCCATAATCTTTGGTATCTCTTTAATGGCTTTTCCAGCTACTATAGCCACTTGGTTGCCGCAGACCTCGGGTTTTGCGATGTTTGCCAATAAGTGGATGACCATGAATGGCTCGGTTTACTCTATTCCTTATCTTGTGATGTATGCTTTATTGATTATTTTCTTCACCTATTTTTATACAGGAATTACTTTTAATCCTGTGGATGTAGCGGAAAATCTTAAGAAGTATGGTGGCTTTATCCCTGGGATTCGTCCTGGACGCCCGACTTCGGATTATCTATTTAAAATCTTAGGTAAGGTTACCCTAGCCGGTGGGCTTTTTCTAGCACTGATTGCCGTTCTTCCTAGCTTGGTCATCGGGCTTACCGGAATACAGAATATATATCTAGGAGGAACATCTCTTTTGATCGTTGTAAGTGTTGCTTTAGATACAATGAAACAGATGGAAGCTCAACTCATGCAACGTCACTATCAAGGATTTTTGAAGTAAGGAGGGGCTTAAAAGATGCGCATAATACTCATGGGCCCTCCTGGGGCAGGGAAAGGGACACAGGCCGAGCTGCTCATCAAACATTATAAAATCCCTCATATCTCAACCGGGGATATGTTCAGGGCAGCTATTAAAGAACAAACTCCTCTGGGCATGAAGGCCAAGGAATATATGGACTCCGGTGCCTTGGTTCCAGATGAAGTCACAATTGGGATTGTGGCTGACAGATTAGCCCAGGCTGACTGTTATAACGGCTTCCTTCTGGACGGGTTTCCCCGTACGGCTGCCCAGGCGGATGCTTTAGCCAAGATCTTAAGCGACTTGAATATGGGCCTTGATGGAGTGATAAACATTGAGACAGATGATGCTACCCTTTTAGAAAGGCTCACAGGGAGAAGGGTATGTAAGCAATGTGGTGCAACTTTTCATACCGTGTTTAATCCTCCCCGAGACCAGGGAGTGTGTGACAAATGTGGTGACGAGCTTTACCAACGTAGTGATGATACCTTAGAAACAGCTCAAAATCGCCTAAAGGTCTATAACGATCAGACTGAGCCTTTAATTGCTTATTATAGCGAACAGGGTCTGCTTAAAAGAACCGAAGGTGATCAAGAAATAGAACAGGTCTTCCGTAATATTCTTGACGTTTTGGAGTACCAGTAATGATCGAACTTAAAAATAAGGAGCAGCTTGATCGGATGCGCACAGCTAGCCGAATAGTGGCTGAAGTTCTAGAGATCATGAAAGAGATGGTCAAACCGGGAGTAACCACAGAACAGCTTGATAGGTCTGCTGAACAGCACATCCTTAAATACGGTGCATTACCTGCCTTCAAAGGTTATAACGGATTCCCCGCCACCTTATGTACATCAGTAAATGAAGAAGTGGTACATGGAATTCCTGGTTTAAGGGCCCTGAGAAATGGTGATATTATCAGTATTGATTGTGGTGCGATATACGATGGTTATGTTGGAGATTCAGCTATTACACTGCCGGTTGGCGAGATCAGCGAAGAATGCTACAAGCTTCTGGCAGTCTGCGAGGAATCACTTAAGCTGGGTATTGTTAAAGCCCGCAAAGGAAACCGTCTTTTTGATATTTCCCATACTGTTCAGTCTTATGTAGAGAAAAATGGGATGTCGGTAGTACGGGACTATGTGGGCCATGGAATAGGAAGAAGAATGCACGAAGAACCACAAATACCCAATTTTGGCAAACCCGGCAGGGGGCCGAGACTCGAGATAGGAATGGCCCTGGCGATAGAACCCATGGTGAACTTAGGAGGCTACCAAGTAGAATCTCTTGAGGACGGATGGACAGTAGTGACTAAAGATCGCCGAGCCTCGGCGCATTTTGAACACACAGTGGCTATAACTGAAAACGGCCCCGAAATACTAACTCGAATTTAAGGCTCTACCGGATATGAATGTCAAAGGAGGGAAATGCTTAATGTCCAAAGAAGATGTTATTGAAGTAGAGGGTAAGGTGCTCGAACCGCTACCAAATGCGATGTTCACTGTAGAATTGAATAATGGGCACAAGGTACTGGCACATGTCTCTGGTAAGATTCGAATGCATTTCATTAGGATTCTTCCCGGAGATCGGGTCACGGTGGAACTTTCACCCTATGACTTGACCAGAGGACGAATTGTTTATAGATTTAAGTAAAGGTACAAGGAGGGATTACCAATGAAAGTAAGGCCTTCTGTGAAAAAGATTTGTGAAAAGTGTAAAATTATTAAACGTCACGGAAAAGTCATGATTATTTGTGAGAATCCTAAGCATAAACAACGCCAAGGCTAAGCGTGATAAAGAATATTCACTTGATCTAAATTGACTTTTTTAGCAGAAAAATTTTGTAATCATAGCGAATAAATAAACGGGGGTGTGACTGTTAGATGGCACGTATCGCGGGGGTTGATATACCTAGAGACAAGCGTGTTGAGATAGCCTTGACCTATATCTATGGGATAGGAGTTTCTCAGTCCAAAAATATTCTAGCTCAGGCTCAGGTTAATGGAGATACAAGAGTTAAAGACTTAACCGATGATGAAATTGCTAGAATCAGGGAAACCATTGACAAAGGTCTGATGGTTGAAGGCGACTTGCGTCGCGAAGTGTCCCTCAACATTAAAAGGCTGACGGAAATAGGTTGTTATCGTGGTTTTCGTCATCGCCGCGGACTTCCTGTGCGGGGACAAAGGACCAAGACCAATGCCCGTACCCGTAAAGGTCCGGCAAGAGCAATAGGCGGCAAAAGGAAAAAGTAAAGGGGGGCATTGAAGAATGGCACGTAAAGTAGTTCGTACCAGAAGAAGAGAACGTAAAAATATCGAAAGTGGCGTGGCCCACATCAGATCAACATTTAATAATACAATTGTGACGATTACCGATACTACAGGAAATGCACTTTCCTGGTCTAGTTCGGGAGCATTGGGCTTTAAGGGTTCGCGTAAAAGCACCCCGTTTGCTGCCCAGATGGCTGCAGAGACAGCTGCTAAAGCAGCGATGGAACATGGGCTTAAAATGGTGGAGTGTTTTGTAAAAGGTCCTGGTGCCGGTAGAGAAGCTGCGATCAGAGCTTTGCAAGCAGCTGGATTGGAAGTAAACCTCATTAGAGACGTAACTCCGATTCCACATAACGGGTGTCGTCCGCCCAAACGTAGAAGAGTATAAGGGGGTGTAAGCATGGCAAAATATACAGATTCAGTATGCCGCCTGTGCCGTCGCGAAGGACAGAAGTTGTTTTTAAAAGGCGATCGTTGTTTCACAAACAAATGTGCAATTGACCGTCGTCCTTATCCACCCGGTATGCACGGACAGAGCAGAGGTAAAAAACCAACAGAATTTAGTCTGCAGTTACGAGAAAAGCAAAAAGCTAGGAGAATCTACGGAGTACTTGAAAAACAATTCCGCGGATACTTTACAAAAGCTGCTCGCCAGCAAGGTATGACAGGGGAAAATCTTCTCCGTTTACTGGAAAGCCGCTTGGATAATGTAGTTTACAGGCTTGGTTTTGCTTCTTCAAGACCGGAATCGCGTCAATTAGTTACCCATGGTCATATTACTGTAAATGGTAAAAGAGTAGACATTGCATCTTATCTGGTAAGTGTCGGTGAAGTAATCTCCATTAAAGAAAGTAGCAGGAAGAACAATAGGATTAAGGAGATGGCAGAGACTCTCAAAGATCGTGCTGTTCCTGCTTGGCTCAGCCTGGATGTTAACAATCTAGCGGGGACTGTTATTAACTTACCGTCCCGTGACGACATTCAGATTCCGATTGAGGAACACCTCATCGTAGAGAAATATTCACGTTAAACTTTTCCGGGAAAGAAGGTGCATCCGATGTTAGAAATCGAGAAGCCCAATATCGAGTGCGTTGATCGATCTGAAGATGATACCTATGCCAAATTTGTAATAGAACCATTGGAGAGAGGTTACGGAATTACCTTGGGCAATTCCTTGCGCCGTATTTTGCTTTCTTCTCTGCCCGGTACGGCGGTCACTTCAGTCAAAATAGAAGGAGTACTACACGAATTCTCAACCATTCCAGGGGTCTTGGAAGATGTAACGGAGATAATCCTTAATATTAAATCCTTGGCACTCAAAGGATACACTGATGAGCCACGTGTTCTTCGTTTGGAATGTGAAGGTGAACGCGTGGTAACAGCTAAAGATATTATCACAGGGCCAGATATTGAGATTCTTAATCCAGAATTGAAAATTGCTACTCTGGATAAAGATGGACGCTTGTTTGTCGAATTAACCGTAGAGCGTTCTCGTGGATATGTTTCCGCTGAAAAGAATAAAAAAGGAGAGCAGGCCATTGGAGTAATCCCTGTTGATTCCATCTTTACTCCTATTTATAAGGTCAACTATGCTGTTGAGGATACCAGGGTAGGGATGATGACGGACTTCGACCGGCTGAACTTGGAAGTCTGGTCTAATGGCAGCATAACTCCCAAAGAAGCTACTAGTCTCGCCGCTAAGATCTTAAGTGAGCATTTACGATTGTTTATTGGCCTGACCGATAATCTTGGCGATGTCGAGATCATGGTAGAAAAAGAAGAAGAAGCCAAAGATAAGATCCTGGAGATGACGATTGAAGAACTGGATCTATCCGTAAGATCGTATAATTGTCTTAAACGAGCGGGGATCAATAGTGTAGAAGAACTAATTCAAAGAACAGAGGAAGATATGATGAAAGTGCGTAATCTCGGACGTAAATCTTTGGAAGAAGTTCAAAATAAACTTAATGAACTAGAACTAGCATTCCGCACGCCGGAAGATTAAACCTAAAAGGGGGGAACACAGTTGGCATATCGTAAGCTTGGAATAAACATGAGCCGTAGAAGGGCAACATTGCGAAATATCGTAACATCATTGCTAAAACATGGGCAGATAGAAACTACTGCAGCAAGGGCCAAAGAGTTAAACTCCCTGGCAGAGAAAATGATTACCCTCGGTAAAAGAGGTGATCTGGCAGCTAGGCGCCAAGTACTGGAATTCCTAATGGATGAAACAGTAGTAAAAGATTTGTTCGATAATATTGCTCCGAAATATGCCGACAGGCAAGGAGGCTATACCAGAATCATGAGATCGGGTTATCGTCGGGGAGATGCCGCCGAAATGGTTGTGGTTCAGCTCGTAGACTGACGGCCAAGGATGGCCTAATGCCGTGGTGCCAAGGATGACAAGGAACGGTAAACAAGAATAATGGTCAGGTTACTCCGGCAAAGTAACCTGGCCTAAGATCGGAGTTCGAAGTTCGAGGTCCGAGGTCCGATTACAAGTATTCTTCTGTAGTTTTTTATGTTGAAATCCGTGTCACATCGGGTATGGCTACAAAGACCTACTTATATCGAGCATCGGGCATCGAGTATCGAACATCGTGTAAAGTAAGGAGCGATGCCTGTATTTACTAGAAAGTATAATGACTTCTGTTAGACATAAGTGCAGTTTCTTTATCTGGGAGAAAGAATGCGTAACATCCTTTTGCGATTAGCCTATGACGGCACAAACTATCACGGATTTCAGAGCCAACCCGAAGAACACGGGCGTACTATCCAGAGAGAATTGGAAAGGGCCTGGAAGAAGCTTTTTGCCGAAGAGATCAAAGTTGTTACTGCAGGCAGGACTGATACTGGGGTGCACGCCGCGGGCCAAGTCATTAATTTTAGATCTGAGGCACGTATTCCTCAAGAGAAGATCCCCAAAGCTATGAATAGTATCCTTGCTTATGATATTAGAATACTTGAGGCCAGGGATGTTTCCGCGAAATTTAACGCCCGCAGAAATGCTAAATGGAAAAGGTATGATTATAGGATCGATAATGGACGAATCCCTGATGTATTCACAAGGTTATACTCCCTTCATGTACCGGTGCCCCTGAATGTAGAAAACATGCAGATTGCGACATCTTATCTGGAAGGCAAGCATAATTTTAGAGCATTTGCCGCTGCCGGTTCTTCAGCCAAAAGTTTTGTCCGGACGCTTTACCACTGCAAAGTTAGACAACAGGGCGAGCAGATATTAGTTACCTGTATAGGCGATGCTTTTTTGTATAATATGGTGAGGATTATTGTAGGTACGCTGGTCTATATTGGCCTAGGTAAGATTCTACCTGAGGATATTCCTGAGATTATAGGCTCCAGGGACCGTACCAGAGCAGGAAAAACGGCTTCGGCCGGGGGACTAACTCTTAGTCTGGTAAACTACGATGGTTCGAAACCAAGTGAAATCTTTGCGGATATTGAAGAAAACCATATTGAAGAATTATTAATTTATTGACTTAAAGCGTTATTTTCGATAGAATTTCTAGAGTGAGTCTTTTGCCGAAGCGTGAATGAGCCCCTCACGTCAGGTGATGAAATAAGAATTTAGTTTACTGTAAAAAGTATGGACTCGAACAAAAATGGAGGGAACAATATGACCACTCAATTTGCGAAAGCCCATGAGGTGGAACGTAAATGGTACGTCATTGATGCAGCTGATGTCTCTCTGGGAAGAGTGGCCGCTGAAGCCGCCCGCTTACTCAGAGGTAAACATAAGCCCATATTCACACCTAATGTTGATACGGGCGACTTTGTGATAATAATCAATGCTGAGAAGACAGTACTCACCGGTAACAAGCTGGATAACAAGATGTTCCGTTGGCATTCAGGTTATCCAGGCGGACTTAAAGAGATGACCTATCGGGTGCTGATGAATAAAAGACCTGAGAAAGCTATGGAACATGCTGTAAAAGGAATGCTTCCTCACAACAAACTTGGAGCTCAGATGTATAAGAAGCTCAAAGTATATAAAGGTTCTGAACATCCCCATCTGGCTCAAAAACCCGAAATATGGACAATGAAATAGGTTGGAAGGAGGTTAAAGCATGGCAGCAAAGCTTCAGTATCAAGGGACAGGTAGAAGAAAAAATGCCGTTGCCCGTGTCAGACTAATCGCCGGCAATGGAAGTTATACAATCAATGAGCGAGTGATGAGTGAGTACTTTGGCAAGAAGACGCTGGAAATGATCGTCCAACAGCCATTTGAAGCTACTCAAACTTTAGGTAAATATGACTTAATCGCTAGAGTTCATGGCGGTGGGACTACCGGCCAAGCGGGTGCTCTTCGGATGGGTATTGCCCGGGCACTGCTGAAAGCAGACGAGAGTCTTCGTCCGGCCTTAAAGCGAGCAGGATTTTTAACTCGTGATCCTCGAATGAAGGAACGTAAAAAATATGGACTTAAAAAAGCCCGTAAAGCTCCTCAATTCTCGAAACGTTAATTGGTTCGAGTTATCCAGTGAGTATTTTGGATTGTGCGTGAAAAGGAGTGACCCAAACCTGGGACACTTCTTTTACTTTTTATTTTAGCAGTTAACCATATTGCTTTTTGGATTTTGACACGAAAATCAAAGTAGCTTGAGGTAAGGCATTGAAGAAATATGCTTTCAATAGTAAGAAGTGTGGAAATGACAGGAGAAATGGTTAATCGTGCTAAAGTGGATATATTGTGGCAATTTAGAGTTTGACTACTACATATAGTGTTGCTAAACTAATTAAGTACTATGTATAGGGTATAAAACATAAAGCAGAAAAGAAAGTTGGGGATTTCGATTGCAATTAAGTGAGGAAATTCTGAAAACCTGGCCCAAGGCAAATCTTACGCCTAATGCCCAGGTTATTCTAAAACGGAGATACTTAAAACAAGAAAACGGAAAAGCGATTGAGACTCCGGAAGATATGTTTTTTCGGGTAGCTAAAGTAATTGCCGGTGTTGAAGAAAAATTCGGGAGAAACAAACAAGAGATTACGAAGTTGGCTCAAGAATTTTATACTATGATGGCTAACTTGGAATTTATGCCCAATTCCCCAACCCTCATGAATGCAGGACGAGACTTGGGTCAATTAAGTGCCTGCTTTGTTCTTCCCATCGAAGATAGTATGGAAGATATCTTCGATGCGATTAAAAGTGCTGCCATTATTCACAAATCCGGCGGGGGCACAGGTTTTAGTTTTTCGAAGTTACGCCCGAAGAACAGTACTGTGCGGTCGACTGGCGGGGTGGCTTCCGGCCCGGTTTCCTTTATGAGAGTTTTTAATTCGGCAACGGAAGCCGTCAAACAAGGGGGAACGAGACGCGGGGCCAATATGGGGATTTTGCGGGTCGATCACCCGGATATCTTAGAGTTTATTAACTGCAAAGAAGATAATAAAGATATCACCAACTTTAATATTTCTGTTGCTGTAACTGAAAAATTTATGAAAGCTGTTGAAGCTGGTTTAGAGTATGATCTTATCGACCCCCATACAGGGAAGGTAGCTGGACAATTAAGAGCAAAAGAAGTATATTCCAAGATCATCGATCACGCTTGGCGTAACGGTGAGCCGGGGATGGTGTTTATTGATCGTCTAAATAGAGATAATCCCACCCCAAATATTGGAGAGATTGAGGCAACGAATCCCTGTGGTGAACAGCCTCTATTACCCAATGAAGCCTGTAATCTCGGTTCCATAAATCTTAAGTTGATGGTCATGGAGAAGGATGGTAAGGCTGTCATTGACTGGAGACGTTTGAGCTATGTGACCCGCATGGCCGTTCGTTTTCTCGATAATGTAATTGAAGCCAATCAATATCCGCTCCCAATTATTGAAAAGATGGTGAAAGGCAACCGTAAAATTGGGCTGGGTGTCATGGGGTTTGCCGATATGCTCATTCTTCTGCAGACTTCTTATGCTTCCAAGGAAGCTGTAGAATATGCTGAGAAAGTGATGTGCTATATTCAGTCCGAGGCTCGTTTGGAGTCACAGCGTTTGGCGAAGGAACGAGGGGTTTTTCCAAATTATGAAGGTTCAATCTATGCAGGCAAGATGGAACTACGCAATGCAACCTTAACTACAATTGCTCCTACCGGAACTATATCTATGATTTGTGGAGCCTCTAGTGGAGTTGAACCTCTTTTTGCCGTTGCTTATACTAAAACGGTAATGGATGGAACATCTTTAATTGAAGTGAACCCAATTTTTGAGGAATACGCCAAGAAATACGAATTTCATTCTCAAGAGTTAATGACCAAGATTGCTCGGCAGGGAACAATCTCAGGATTACCCGAAATCCCGGATTGGGTGCAGGCCGTATTTGCCACAGCCCAGGAAATTGATCCCGAATGGCATATCCGGATTCAAGCCGCTTTTCAAAAGTATACCGATAATGCTGTTTCTAAGACTATTAATTTTGCTTACTCGGCTACGCGAGAAGAAGTAGGAAAAGCTTATTTTCTAGCTTATAAGCTGGGCTGTAAAGGGATAACGGTTTACAGGGATGGCAGCCGTGAAGAGCAAGTGCTTTCTACCGGGACCAAAGGAGAGGTGGAAGGTTTTCTCTCGAAAGATAAGGAATCAGGAATTTTTCCATTTACCCCGGAGGCCAATTCCATTATGCCGAGACCCAGACCACCGGTGACAGTTGGGGTTACCGAGAAAATCAAGATTGGTTGCGGAAACCTTTATGTAAGTGTGAATGCTGATGACAAAAGTATTTGTGAAATATTCACTAATACGGGCAGGGCTGGGGGATGCTCTTCTCAGTCCGAAGCCACCGCACGGGTAATATCCATAGCTATGCGTTCGGGTATCTCCGTCGATGCCATTGTAGAACAAATTCGCGGAATTCGTTGTCCGGCTTGTATTAGGCGGGAAGGGGTGAATGTGACCTCTTGTCCTGATGCTATTTCCAGGGTGATTAAAAAATATAAGGATATCGGAGTTAACGGCAATTCAGCGATTATTCAGCGGGATCAAGGAGAGAATCGGGAACAAGAAGGAAATTCAATCCTAGTCGCAAGCCTGGAAAAAGCCGGAAAGGCCGTAAGAAGGAAGGCTCAGGCGGGAGTAGCGGTTGATAACGCTTGTCCGGAGTGTGGGATGCCGATCAATCATGAAAGCGGCTGTGTAGTATGCGTACATTGCGGCTACTCGAAGTGCGGTTAAAAATATGAAATAATATACTCTAGACTAAATCGAATAATAATGGCCTTTTCCCCATAACTATTTATGAGAGGGGGAAGGGCCATGTTTGGTTTCTTAAAAAACAAAACCATCTTAAGTATTATAATTATTTTAAGCCTGGTAGTAGTCGGTGGCAGCTATCTTAGGGAGAAAAGAACAACCAAAATTACTAATGATGTTCCGGGATGGAGCTGGGTTCTTGGAGGTAAAACGATAACCATTGATGCCGGCCACGGTGGGGTTGACCCTGGTGCCGTCGGCGTAAAAGGTACTTTAGAAAAAGATGTGAATCTGGAGATTTCTAAAAGGCTGCAGTTGCTTTTCACCCAAGCTGGAAGTAAAGTAGTAATGCTGCGCGAAGAGGATCGGGACTTTGGAACTTCGCCCAAGCTCTTGCAAAGAAAAAGAGAAGACCTTTCTTACAGGATCCATACGGCGATGGAATCGTATGCTGATATTTATCTGAGTATCCATGCCAATAGCTTCCCGGATCAAAGACAGTACGGTCCCCAGGTGTTCTATCATCCTAATTCTGTAGAAGGGAAAAATTTGGCTGAAAGCATACAAGCCAGCTTAAATAAATTGAGCACCAAAAAGAGAGTCGCCAAGGCAAACCAAAGCTATTTCATTTTAAAAAATACGGATATGGTAGCCGTGACTGTTGAAGTAGGATTTTTATCTAATGTGCAAGAAGAGGCTAAGCTTAAACAAGTAGAGTATCAACAACAGCTAGCTATGGCTATCTTTGAAGGAATAGGAAATTATGCTATTGGAGAACGTCCCGTACTGAGTGATGATTAAAATTGGATGTATCAAATTTTAGAAAGAATTTTATTAGAATAGAAGGAAGTTCGCGAAGTAACCCGAATAACTAGAAAATAGGCATATGCTTATTTTTCAGTCATAATTCAATAGCTGCACTCTTTTCTGCCACTTTGCGGCCAGAAGAGTGCAGCTCTGAAAAAACTTTGAAGTTTTGAAATAGGGATGGAAGATGGAAGAACTAAAATATTCGGTACTCAAGACCGCTAATTTTCTACATCAGGGTATTTGGGAACTTGCTACAGAAATAGGTAATAACCCTGAAGAAGGTTATCAAGAATATATGGCCTCCGAACTGCTTACTAGTTTTTTGCGGGGAAAAGCCTTTAAAGTAGAGAAACCTCTGGCAGGGATGGAGACTGCTTTTCTGGCCCGCTTTCGAGGTAGTCATCCGGGGCCGAGGATAGCTTTTCTCGCCGAATATGATGCCCTCCCGGATGTGGGGCACGGCTGTGGACATAATCTGATAGGTGCGGCTAGTGTTGGGGCGGCAGTTGTTTTGAGTACTGTTCCTGATTTCAAGGGGGAAATAATCGTCATAGGAAGTCCTGCCGAGGAAACTAGCGGAGCTAAAGTATCCCTTACTGAAGCGGGTATTTTTAAGGATATTGATGTGGCGATGATGTTTCATCCGGGAAGCTGTAATGTTCCGGAAATATCAAGTCTGGCCCTTGATGCAATAGAAGTCAATTTTTATGGTAAGGCCGCCCACATGGCTGTAGCGGATAGTATAGGAATTAACGCTTTAGATGCTGTGATTAGTTTGTTCCAACGTGTAAATAGGTTGAGACGTAGGCTGGCAAAGGATGAAAGGATCGACGGTATCATTACCCAAGGTGGCAAATCACCTAACATTGTTCCAGATAAGACTGTGGCCAGGTTTTACCTCCGAGCCGGAAAAAGAGAGAACCTTAATAAGATTCGCCAGAAATTCCTAGATTGTGCTCAGAAGGCAGCTAATGAATCCAGAGCCCAAATGCGCTGGCGTTTTTATGAATACTCATATGACGAAATGAAAACCAATGATTCTTTAGCCTGTTGTTTTAGGGATAATTTAATATATTTAGGGATTAAGGACATAGAACAACCCCAGACCATGTTAGGATCAGTGGATATGGGTAATGTTAGTCACGTTGTCCCCGCACTTCATTCTTATCTCCGTTTAGGGAAAGGGTTAGAGATACCGCATACAACGGAATTTGCTCGTGCAGCTCTTTCAGTAGAAGGGGAAAAGGTTTTATCTTTAGCCGTAAGAGTGTTAGCTTTAACGGGACTGGATGTTTTGACAGATCGGAGACTTTTCGAAAGAATACAAAGGGAATTTTTAAGAGATAAATAATAGCTTTGAATAGGATTAGGTTAAAAAGTATAGGATTATACTATAGTATTAATCCAAGTATTAAAATTATGGGATAGAATTAAAGGATTGATTAAGGCTGATAAGTATGTTCAGTCTCTATTTTTTTTAATTCAAGACACAGATAAACCAAAATACTGAAAACAGGCATTGAATAAATATTCATACGGGCGTATAATTATTAAGGACGATTAGTCGAGGAGGTATCTTAAATGAAAGTCGGAATATTAGGGGCAACAGGCTATACAGGTCAGGAATTGCTTCGATTATTAAATATTCACCCTGAAGCGGAAACTGTCTATTTAGGATCATCAAGTTCAGCCGGCAAGAACCTTGCCGAGATATATCCGCACTTAAGTGAGCAAGGTTATGTCTTAGAAGCAGAGGAAGTTCCGGAATTAGATGTCTTATTCGTTGCCCTTCCCCATGGAATAGCAGCGGCTAGGGCCGAAGGACTGTTAAGACGAGGGATCAAGATAATAGATCTGGGTGCTGATTTTAGGCTTATTAATCATCAGGAATATGAACAGTGGTACAATACCAAACATGCCAATCCGCTTCTTCTGAAAGAAGCCGTTTATGGATTGCCGGAACTTTATAGAAATGACATTAATGGTAAAGCTTTAGTTGCTAATCCGGGCTGCTATCCGACTGCATCTCTCTTAGCACTTGTTCCCTTACTTAAGGCAGGGGTATTAAATAAAGACCATATTATAATTGATGCCAAATCCGGAGTATCCGGAGCAGGCCGCGGAATCAATCAAACCGTACACTATTCGGAAGTAAATGAGAATTTTAAAGCTTATGGTGTTGGTGACCATAGACATACTCCGGAGATAGAGCAGCAGCTTAGTAAAGCCTCAGGGGATAAAGTCCTGATTAACTTTACCCCTCATCTAGTACCAATGACCAGAGGAATTCTAGCAACAATCTATGCCGAGGTAAAGAAGGGCTTAGGGACAAGAGTATTACGAGAATGCTTAAGAGAAGCATATGAAGAAGAACCTTTTATTCATGTACTCCCCGAGGGGGTCTGGCCTCAGACCAAGTACGCGTACGGTAGTAATCATGCTTTTCTTCAGTTTAAATATGATCAAAGAACCGGAAAAGTAATACTCGTCTCAGTTCTAGATAATCTTGTCAAAGGTGCTTCTGGGCAAGCTATCCAGAATATGAATATTCTTTTTGGACTTCCCGAGACCATGGGTTTAGAAACCACAGCGTTGTGGCCTTGATCGAGGCAAGAAAGAAATGGAGGAATAGAAATGTCCGCTACCAATTATCCGTGGATAGAGATCGAGGGGGGAATTTCAGCACCGCTTGGCTTCTACGCCAGTGGGATTCAAGCCGGAATCAAATATAAAGAAAAATATGATGTTGCTTTAGTTTTATCTGAGGTACCCGCAAATGCTGCAGGAGTGTTTACTAGAAATCTAGTCAAGGCTCATCCCCTTATCCTAACGGAAAAGCATTTAGAAGACGGGACAGCACAGGCTGTGATTATTAATAGTGGCAATGCTAACGCCTGTATGGGCGAAATCGGAGATAAAGCGGCTTTAGAGATGGCTGTGACTACAGCAGAAGGTTTGGGAATACCTAAGCAAGAGGTTCTCGTTTCTTCTACCGGGGTGATCGGACAAGAGATGCCCCTTGTTAAGGTTATTCCCGGGATTCAGAAAGCTGTTCAAGAAGTAGCTTCCCTTCGGAAAAATCAGATGGATTTACTTACCAAAGGCCAACATGCCAAGCGAGCTGCCTTGGCTATTATGACCACCGATACCATAGTTAAAGAAATGGCTTTGGAGCTTAAATGCAGGCAAGGAACAGTAAAACTAGGGATTATGGCTAAAGGCTCCGGGATGATCCATCCTAATATGGGAACTATGCTCTGCTTCGTAACCACAGATGCTCAAGTGGAGACTCCAAGCTTAAGAAAGCTACTTAAAGAAGCAACAGAGGAAAGTTTTAATATGGTCACGGTTGACGGAGATACCAGCACCAATGACATGATGGTCATGTTAGCTAATGGTAGATCCGGAGTACGGCCTGAGGGAGAAGATGCACAGAACTTTGTTAAAATGGTGAAAGAAGCTTGTTGTGCTATGGCTATGGCCATAGCCAGGGATGGTGAAGGAGCCAGTAAGTTTCTAGAGGTTAAGGTATCGGGAGCAAAATCGTTGGATGATGCTAGAAAGATTGCCCGCGGCGTTTGTTCCTCCAGCTTGGTAAAGTCAGCGATGTATGGCGAGGATGCTAATTGGGGCAGAATTCTGGCTGCAGCAGGATACTCGGGAGCGGAATTTGATCCCCATAGGGCAGATATTTTTCTAAGCGGCTTACAAGTCGCAGCCGGTGGTCAAGGGCTACAATTCTCTGAAAATGAAGCCTTGGAACGTCTCCAAAAGAAAGATATTGTAATTGAGATCAGGCTCCGGGACGGGAGTCAGGGGGCTAAGGCCTGGGGATGTGACTTAACCCATAAGTATATCGATATTAATGCTAGTTACCGAACTTGAAGAATAACCTTAAAAGAAGATAAGGGAAGAAGTGATAGAGATGATGAGTACCATTAAATCAGGAATAAGCAACCTAGACAAAGCGGATATCCTGATCGAGGCTTTACCCTACATCCAGAAATTTTCCGGTTCGACCGTAGTAATTAAATACGGCGGTCACGCTATGGTAGACAGGACACTTAAAGAGAAGGTTATGCTCGATATTCTCTTGCTTCACACTGTAGGCATTAGACCGGTCATCGTTCATGGGGGAGGACCGGAGATTAATTCCATGCTCAAAAGAGTTGGCAAAGAAAGTACTTTTATTCAGGGTTTAAGGGTTACGGATAAAGAGACTATGGAGATTGCCACAATGGTCTTGGTAGGCAAACTGAATACGGAAATAGTCTCTATGCTTAATAATTTTGGGGGCAAAGCTGTAGGTTTAAATGGTCAAGATGCTCACCTTCTTTTGGCTGATAAGAAACCCTTAAAGTTAGAAAAAGATGGTTTTGTGGAAGAAGTAGATTTAGGTTATGTAGGTCAGATTAAGAAAGTCACTCCGGGAATTATCACTACTCTTCTAGATCAGGGATATATTCCGGTCATTTCTCCTTTGGCTGGAGGAGAAGATGGAGAGAATTATAATGTTAATGCGGATACTGCCGCCGGTATTATTGCGGGTGGTCTTAAGGCCGATAAATTATTATTGCTCACCGATGTGAAGGGAGTGCTCCAGAATATTGAGAATCCGGAATCTCTTATTTCGGTAATCTCCAGAGAAGAAGTTCCGACTATGATGACTGAAGGAATCCTTCAAGGAGGGATGATACCTAAGGTAGAATGTGCCGTAAATGCCTTAGAACGAGGGGTAAGGACAGTTCATATTATCGATGGTCGCCAGCCGCATGCTATTTTATTGGAGCTATTCACTGACGGCGGGATAGGGACCATGATTATTTGATGTTTAATAGTAATGAAGTTTTTGAGAAAAAAGCTAAGTTATTAAAGATAGATAAGGTTTAATAAAGACAAAACTAGAAAATTAGTTTAGTAGAAAGGTGATGGAAGGTATGGATACCGAAGAGATACTTGCTTTAGGAAAAGAAAATGTGATGAATACCTATGGCCGTTTGCCAATGGCTTTGGTAAAAGGATCAGGGTCCTGGGTCTGGGATAGCGAGGGTAAGAAATACTTAGATTTTGTGGCGGGTTTGGCTGTGACTTCTCTGGGACATTCTCATCCGGAAATCGTGGAAACTATCTGGAAACAAGCAGGGGAAATGTTGCATTCTTCTAATCTCTATTGGATTCCTAATCAAGTGAGATTGGCTAAACTCTTAACAGACAATTCCTTTGCTGATAAGGTATTTTTTTGTAATAGTGGGGCAGAAGCCAATGAGGGAGCCATAAAACTTGCTCGGAAATATGCCCAACAAAATTACGGGAAGGATAAATATAAGATAGTATCGCTTAAGAACTCTTTCCACGGTAGGACTTTGGCGACCTTGACAGCTACAGGTCAGTCCAAGTATCAAAAGGGTTTTGAACCCCTTCCTGTAGGTTTTGCTTATGTGGAGATTAATGATCCGGCGGAATTGGACGGGACAATAGATCAGACTACAGCAGCGGTTATTATTGAGCCTATTCAGGGAGAGGGCGGAGTGCATCCGGTTTCTGAAGAATATATTCAAAAAGTCAGACAAATATGTGATAAAAATGGAGTACTCCTGATCTTTGATGAAGTACAGTGCGGAATTGGCAGAACAGGAAAATTATTTGCTCATGAGTGGCTTGGAGTAAAGCCCGATATCATGACTTTGGCTAAGGCTTTAGGGAATGGAGTGCCTATCGGAGCGGTTTTGGCTACGGATAAAGTAGCGGCCTCTTTCCAACCGGGGGATCACGCCTCTACTTTTGGGGGAAACTACTTAGCTACGGCGGTAGGGTGCAAAGTTTTAGAAATCATGACCAAAGAAGGTTTTTTAACAGAAGTAAAGGCCAGGGGAGAATATTTTAAGGAGAAACTGCAAAATCTTGCTCAAAAGTATGGCCTTAAAGGCCAAGTCAGGGGCAGGGGTATGATGCTGGGGCTACCCTTAGAAAAAGAGGGTGCAGGGATAGTGGATTTTTGCCGCAGTGAGGGTCTGCTCATCAATTGTGTAGCGGGAACGACCCTGCGTTTTCTACCCCCTCTTACTGTAATAACCGGAGAGATAGACGAGGCGGTAGGAATTTTA